>QHZK01000507.1 GCA_003224635.1 Acidobacteriota bacterium
TCCCCGCTGGGACGCCGGTTCACTCGGGCCAACGGTTTGGGTTTGTCTGGCACTGCCACATTTCGGAGCATGAGGACAACGAAATGATGCGGCCATACGAAATAGTTGTTGCCTAGAGGTAAGGCGAAGTGGTTGGCTGAGACATGGAAACAAGATCGCCGGAAGACGCGCGGCCTAACGGTGGACCGTCACTCGAACTCCGGCCCCTTGAGGGTGCGATAGAGGACGGCTGAAACCCTGGCCCCGAAGAGCATCACCGCCGAGGAAATGTAAGCCCAGGTCATCAGCGTGACGACGGCGCCAATCGAGCCGTAGACGTGGCGGTAATTGAAATGGGGCAGCAGGAAGGTGAAGACGGAGCGCGCCGCGTACCAGAGAATCGCGGTCACGAACGCGCTCGGCAAAACTTGCCGGAACTGGATCGGGCGGTTCGGCAAACGCTGAAAAACGATGACGAACATGCCGAGGGTAAGCGCAAACCCGGCGGCGGCGATCAAGAGGCGGTAGCCGAGCCCCAGCAGAGCATGCGCGGGGGCGGACGCCGGGCCTTGAATCCAGTGACGGATGTAGACGTTCAGGCCCACGAGGCTGGAGGAAACCAGAATCACGGCGCCAAACATCAGTGACATTTCCAGAGCCAGCAACTGCCTTCGCAACCAGCTCCGCTCCGTGTCAACTTCCCAGGCGCGGTTCAGGGCCTTCTCGATAGGGAGAAATACACCGGCCGAACTCCACAGCAAAAGCAAGAAGGAAGCGAAACCGACCCGCCCATAGGCGCGCGAGATTCCTTCCAGGTTTTGCAGAATGAAATCCGGTTTCATGGGCAGTACGGGCTCCAGCACGACAGCCAGCGGGCCCGCAAGCTGATAGTGACGAATGTAGAGGCCGCTCAGGCCGAGCAGCAGGAGCAGGAACGGGAAAATCGACAGCACGCTGTGGTAGGCAATGGAGGCGGAAGTGGTCAGCGAGTCGTCGGTGTAAAACTTCACCGCTGACTCGCGCAGCGCGCGCAGCACCAGGCGCGAGCGCCTGGCCCACTTTGCCGTGGTCCCCACCCAAACCTCAGTTGGCATCTCTTCAGAATAGCCCCACGGCGCCGAGGCCCGCGTGTCAAGCCTCCCGTCGCCCCAACGGGGCCGGCGGCGTCTGCGCCTGCTTAACCGCGTTTCGCGGCAGACGAGCTCGATGCGATTTCGTAAAGCTTGTTGACCGTGTTCCAGTTCCGCGTGGTGGCTTTGACCGAAAGCGCTTTCTCCAGCGCAGCATTGGAGAGCTTGCTTCTCCCGTACCCCTCCGGGCAGTAGAGGTACACTTCTTTGCCCGAGAGGCGAAATTGGTCGCCTCCCGCATTCACGGCGCTCAGCTTCTTCAAGGCATCCTTGCCCGAAGCGCCGCCCAGGAATGTGACATACAGTCTCGAGCGATCGATTCCCTTTTCTTTCAGGAAGGGGTTGCCGGCTATGATCCTTTTCAATTCTGCCGGGGTCCTCAAGATCAGGGAAACCGGCAAACGTGTCTCGGCGGCAAGCCTCTGTTCAATGGCTTGAGACCAATTCGACGGACGTCCTTCGGCCTCGAAAACTACGTTGCCGCTTTGAATGTACGTTGTCACATTTTTGCAGCCGCACTCCGACCACAGCTCGCGAAGCCGCTCCATCTTAACGACGTTTTGCCCCACGTTCACCGCGCGAAGCAGCGCGATATATATGGCCATGGTGCTGCTGAAGTCGAGGCTGGCACTATAGCATGCAGTTCTCAGTTGAGCCAGCAAGTTGGCGGCGGCCGGCTGGTCGGTGCAGCCCTCGTGGCGCCGCGTTGATCTCGACGAGTGGCGGCTTAAAGCCGCCTTTACCTCAAGCTGACCCAGTGGAGAACGCCCGGGGTAATGGGTCAATTTGGTCTTTGTAGCGGCGGTCTGTGACCGCCGGACGGCGCTCATAGAGCGCCGCTACGGCGAACTGACCCACTACAACGCGCAGACTCTTCTCCAGCTTTTTGCCTAGCCAAGTTATAATAGGTAGGTTACACAAAGAGAAGGGCTGTTTTGAGCGCAAGGCAGGTCGGGCCCGGGAACGGCGACTCAGAAGCCCGGGCTCAGGACGCGATCCGTATGCCCACTGAAGCTGAGATACTCGAGGAAAACCGGAAGGTGCGGCGCCTGCAGGTGGTCGTCGATTTGGTGACCAACCTTTTGTTGCAATCCGACCTCCCCATCGAAGAAGCTTCGGAACTCGTCGCCGAAACGCGACGATTTGCCCTCGGTCTTTTTCCTGACAAAGAGCAGACCTACGACCTGCTCTACCAATCGCGATTCCGGCGGCTGCTGGCGGAGAAATATCGCCTCGTGTAAGCCCGCGTTAGCGAACTTGGCGCCACTCGTTTGATCTGCGCCTGGCCACGCACCGGAACCAGCGGGTAGCGGGGCGAGGGACAGTCCCGCCGGGGCTCGGGCGGAAGAACACTTCGGCTCGGGGTCCTCAATGAGTCGCGGGAGGAGGGCCGCTGGGCGACGTGGTCGCGGACTTCAGATCGGCGGTGATCGTGCCGACCGAAATCATCGCTTTGATGCGCAAGGGCAGGCGCCGCTCATCATCGCTGAACCAGACCAGCATGCGCCCTTTCCTTTTCAGCAGGCCGCCGAAAACCGTGGGCTCCACGCGGTAGGCCATCTGAGTTCCCATCGGAACGCGGATTTTCTCGAGTGCCTGGATTTCCAGTCTTACGTCAGTCGTCTTCGAGCCGTCATTGATCGGCAGGCGGATCTGTTCGCCCACGCGCAGCGGCTGGCGGCGAACAAAGTAGAAGGCGCTCACCACGTCCTGGACGCAGCCGGGGATGGCATTCTCGGCGTGTTTGGCCGGGGCGCCCTGCGCGGCGAGGTCCCGCTCGTCCAGGATGGCGAGCTTGCGCGCGCCGTCAAACACGATCCGGGTGTCCTTGCGGCGGCGCCCCTCGCTGATCTTCTTTGAGATGCTTTCCGAACACACCGTGTGGGGATCGAAGACAGAACTGAACTCGTCGTGCACCGTGTAAAGGAGGGAAACGAAACCCCTGGAGGCGCCGGTGGCTTTGACTTCATAAGCATCCTTGGCGCCCTCTCCCTTTTTTGTAAGCGTTGCCACCACTTCGCCGGCAGGGAAGATTTGCCAGCTCAGATCGTACGTCAGCGTCTCACCGGGAGTGAAGGGCTCCGGCGGCGCGGCTGGCGGGCCTCCAGGACCATGATCGGCGAGGACGGCGGTGGCCACGCTGATTCCGAGGACCAGGCTGATTTTCGCGGTGCGGCATCCCGACATAGACCCACCCGCAAAGCCTTGAAAATGTCATGCTGAACGCCGCGAAGCATCTTTATTATTGCCTTGAAAATAACAAGGATTCTTCGCTACGCTCAGAATGACAGGTATCAAAGCTCTTTCGCAACCTGTTAGACGCCGAGCCCGGCCGAAAGGCAGCCCCCTACTAACGCAATGCCATCTTCAGGGCCAGAAAGATGATTCCGGCCAGGTACCCCGCGGCTGCCTCGTACTCACGATTTTTTTTGTATCTCTTCCAGCTAAACTTTTCCCCACAGGAGAATGTGTGCCGCCGGGCAAAACGGGTGGGCAACAGCAACGGAACCACGTCGGCGTACCGATCGTAGGTTGCTCCGAACTGGCAACGCAAATGACCTTCTTCGCGTCGCATCACGGGCCAGTAGACGAGAACGAACAAGGCCACAAAAGCGATGCCCAGCGCGAGCGAGCCGCCCGCAACCGCGAAGCCCAAACCCATCAGGAGGCTGCCCAGGTAAAGGGGGTGGCGTGTGTACGCATAGGGGCCGCTAACCGTCAAATTCCGGTTCTTGTCGAGATACCCCGCTGCCCAGGTGCGAACGCCGAGGCCGAGCAGGGCGACCGCGGCGCCAGCCCCGAAAAGCCGACGTGTGGGCTGGGAAAAGATCAGGTAGGCGACGCCCAGCGCGAATCCGAGCGGCACGCGAGACCGCGCAGCCCAATCGCCGTAGCTGCTACCCATGCGCCCTCGACAGGCGCTCGCGAATCGCAGCGAGCACCGACTCGACGGACACCCCGGGAAGATAGGGCGCGTTCCTGGTCCGCCGGGTGTGATCGATGGGGCCGCGATTCGAAAGCGCGATGTCGGCGGCTGAGAAGGGCCCGTTGCGCGCCGGGTCCGTCGGGCCGTAGATGGCGACGATCGGCGTCCCCACCGCCGCCGCCAGGTGCAGCGGTCCCGTGTCTCCGCCCACAAATAGCTTGGCCCTGCGCGCGAGAGCAATGAACTGGACAAGGGTCGAGCGAAACACGCTCGCTCGCCGCGGTCCCGCGCGCTCGAGGATTTCCCAGAGCAGCGCCTCCTCCTCGGTCGAGCCGGTCACGAAGACGTTCCAGGGGAGCTCCGCCTCGAGGCGCCGGATAAGCTCGGCATAATTTTCGGGCGCCCAGCGCTTGCTGATCCAGCCTCCGCCCGGATTGATCACCATGAACTCGCGCGCCCCGAGCGAGGCAAGCTGGCGCTCGACGTGCGCGTCGTCCAGCGCGCTGTGCGGCAAAGGGAACCGCCACCGGGCGGGCTCGGGCGAACGGGCGCCCAGGCGCTCGGCCAGCGCCAGGCTCTCCTCCACCACGTGCTTGGAAGCGCGCGCGCTGACTCGCTCGGTATAGAAGACAGCCGCAGCCGGTTCACGCAGCCGGTACTCCGAAAACCCCACGCGGTCCCGCGCGCCGCTGAGTCGGGCAAGCAACGCCGACTTGATGAGCCCCTGAAAATCAACAGCGGCGTCAAACGCGAACTCGCGGAGCGCCAAGAGTCCGCGCGCTATCTCCTCGAGGGTGGCTGCGGAGGCGAGTTTCCTGCGCCAGCCGAGCGTGTCAAGCTTGAGCACGCGGTGCACATACGGATTCCCTGCGAGCAGGCTGGCGTAGCGCGTCTCGATGGCCCAGTCGATCTCGGCCTGAGGGAACGCCTCCGCGAGGGCAGTCACTGCGGGCAGCGTGTGCACAATGTCACCGATCGAACTGAGGCGGATGACCAGGAAGCGTTGCTTCGTCACTTGTCACTCGTCACTGCTCTTCTGATCTCCGCCAGCAGTTCGCGGGTCGAGTGGGTCTTCGAGTCGCCCACGATGCGAACGATGCCTCCCAGGCTTTTCATCACCTCGCGCTCGGGAACGGTTTCCTCGGTGTAGTCGGTCCCTTTGCAGTGCACGTGAGGGCGGAGGTCGCGCAACAAGGACTCCGCCGTCACGTCATCGAAGACCACCACGTAATCGACGGATTCGAGCGCGGCAACCAGCTCCGCGCGTGCTTCAGCGGGGAGCAGGGGCCGTCCTTCGCCCTTCAGCGCCGTAACCGCGCGGTCGCCGTTCACGCCTACCACCAGCACGTCCCCTTGTTCGCGGGCCGCCTGGAGATAACGGACGTGACCCACGTGAAGCAGGTCAAAACACCCGTTGGCAAAGGCGATGCGGCTTCCGTCCTCTCGAAGCTGCGTTCCGAGAGAGCAGACTTCCGGGCGCGGGATGATTTTGGCGCTCAAGCGTTGCGAAGGGCCTCCTCGAGTTCTCGCCGCGCCACGGTGGCGGTGCCGCTCTTCATGACCACAAGTCCGCCGGCGCAATTGGCGAGCATGGCAGCGTGGACGAAGCTCGCCCCGGCCGCGAGCGCCAGGGTGAAGGCGGCGACGACCGTGTCCCCGGCGCCGGTCACGTCCGCGACCTGGTCTGAGCCGAAGATGGGCAGGCGCCGCGGCTTCTGGTGCGGCTCGAAGACCACCATGCCCTCGCGGCCGCGCGTGATCACCAGCGCCTGCAGCGACTGGCGGCGCAGCATCTTCATGCCCAGGCGGTCGAGCAGTTCGAGGTTGTCGCCGATCGGCTGGCCGAACGCGGCTTCAATTTCGGGCTCGTTGGGCGTGGCTGCGGTCACACCCGTATAGCTCAATACATCATAGCGGGAATCCACGGTCACGGGCAGCCGCCTGCTGCGGTAGCGGCGTCGAGCGAGGCGCGGGCGGCCTCCGTCAGCCGCCGGCGCGTCCGCGGGTCGAGCTTCTGCGGCGGCTCGCGATCCACGCGTACGATTTGCTGGGGATGCCCGTGCGACAGCACACCCAGCACACGCGATTTGGTGGGGGTGACGCGGCCGCGCAGCCGGAGCACTTGGCGAGTCGAAACTCCTTGGTCGCGGAAGCAGCCGAGGAGAGCCTCGCCCGCTTCATCGTCGCCTGCGACGCCCACCGGCGTGACGCGCGCTCCGAGCTCGGCCAGGTTGCTCGCGGCATTGGCGCCGCCGCCCGGTAGGATTCGCTTGCTGCGCTGCTTCAGGATCAGGACAGGCGCCTCGCGCGAAACGCGCGTGATTTCACCGAGGATAAACTCGTCCGCGACCAGGTCACCCACGAGCACGATGTGCTGGCGTGGAAACCGCTCCATGATTCCAAGCAGCGCGGAGCGGTCCGAAGCGCTGATCTGCATGACGGGGGACTCGGGCCTCGGGTCTCGGGGCTTGGGGAGAGTCGCGCTCCCCCGAGCGCGCCGCGTTCTCAACTCACGCCTCCTCCGGCCGTTCGTCCAAAGCAAGAATCAACACGGTACCTCTTTCGTAAGCCTTGTCTTCATTCCTGCGTCCTCTCACCTGTGCCCGACCCGAGTCCCGAGCCTCGAGTCCCGAACCCCGAAGCTTTTAAGCCCCGGCTCCCTTCAGCACCTCGAGCGCCGCGCGGTGGACGCTGTCGACGGCGACGCCCGTCATGCAACGAAAGTCGATGGGGCATTCGCGCCGGCCGCAGGGGCTGCACTCGACTGGCTGTTTCACGACGCGCGCGCGGGTTCCGAGCGGCCCCGTAGCGCGCTCGTTCGTCGAACCGAAGATGGCCACCAGCGGGACGCCCAGCGCCGCCGCCAGGTGCATCGGGCCTGAGTCGTTGGCCACGATGAGCTGGCATTGCGCGAGCAAGCTCATCAGTTGCCGCAGGGTGGTCCGGCCGGCGACGACCGCGGGCCTGTGCTCCATTTGCTGAGCGATCGCCTCCGCCAGCGGCTTCTCCTCAGGGGCGCCGAAAATCAGCACGTCCGCGTCCAACGCGCCGATCAAGCGGTCCGCCAGGTCGGCAAAGCGGCCGGGCAGCCAACGCTTGGCGGGGCCGAAGGCCGCTCCCGGATGCAGCCCCACCAGGAACCGCGGCCCGTCGAGGCCGAGCGATTCCACGCACTTTCGAGCCCACGCCATCTCTGCTTTGTCGAGAACCAGCCGAACGTCCTCGACCGGGTCCGGCCTTTCAATCAGGCCCGCCCGGAACAGGAGTTGCAGGTAGTAGTGCGCGTGGTGCCCGTATGCGGCTGCCGGAGGAGCCTCAACCGCGTCCGTCAATAATCTGCTGCGACCCTCCCGCGCGTAGCCCACGCGCACCGGAATATCCGCCCACCATGCCGTCCACGCGGCGTGGAAGGCATTCTGAAAAAGAACGGCCGCATTAAACTTCTCCGCGCGCAGCGCGTGGACCAGCTTCCAGAAACCCTGCACGCCCCGGTGCTCGGCTTCCGGGTCATAGACAATCTGCCGGCTGATGGCGGGATGGTGCAGGAATATTTCGGTGACCCAGGGCTTGGCGACCAGTACAGTCTCCGACGAGGGATATTGCGCGCGCAGAGCTTCGAGCGCTGGCAGGCACATCACCGCGTCGCCAATCCAGTTGGGCGCGCGGACCATGATCTTTTCGGGCCTGACGACGCGCCTTCCGCGTACGATCAAGCTGCTCATCTTCACATCCCCATTGGGGCTTACAGATTGCCGATTGAAGACCGCGCACGGGCGAAACCCCGCCGCTACAGGCCCTCAAGCAGCGCTTCCTCAAACGCCTCCTCTCCATTCAACTTGATCTGAATCGCGCAGGCAACCACGGGGCGATCTAACTTGGGCATAGGCGGAAGATTCATGGCATCCTTTTCCGTGGTCACCAGGGCCGCCGCCTTGGATTCTCGGAAGCGCGTCAGGAGCTTCTTAACGTCTTCTCCGCTGTAAACGTGGTGATCGCGAAACGCGGTCTCCGCGGCGACGGCAAAGCCCCACCTTCTGAGGCCCGCAAAGAACGCCTTGGGATTCCCAATTCCACAAAAGGCGTGGATGCGCTCACCCTGAAAGGCCCCCGAGGGATAGGTCCTCCCGCTTGTTACCTCGATCAGCCTGCAAAGCTCCGTGCTGCTGTGAAAGACTCTGGCGCGAGGGTTGATCCGCTCGACCAGCTCCTCGAGCGGCCCCGGGTCCCCGAGTTCGACGCGTGTGAGTACCACCAGGTCGGCCCGCTCGAGCGCCGAACAAGGCTCGCGCTGGCGCCCCGCCGGCAGGAGCCCCGAATGCGGCTGCGTCGTGTCCAGGACCACCACGTCCAGGTTCCGCGCCAGGGCGAGGTGCTGAAATCCGTCGTCCAAAACGTGGACGTCCACGTCGAAACGCTCCTCCGCCAGGCGTCCGGCTTGATAACGGTCCGCGCCAACGATGATGGCCGCCTCGGGGAGCGCTCTCGCCAGGAGCGCAGGTTCATCGCCCACCTCACGAGGGTCGGCGACGCGCCCGGGTCCAGGCTTGAGCGCAATGATCGCGGCGCCCTCCCGTCGACCGTAGCCACGCGTGAGAATAGCAGGCTTCCGCCCACGCTTCAGCAAGCATTTTGTAAGAAACTCGACGAGCGGCGTTTTCCCCGTTCCTCCCAAAGTGAGGTTGCCAACGCTGACCACCGGACGATTCAGGCGTCGCGTTTTCAGCCAGCCGCGCCGATAGGCGCCGCCACGCAGCGCGACTCCCAGTCCGAAAGCGGCGGCCAGCGGGGCGAGCATTTTAGATTTGGGATTTGGGGTTTTGGATTGGGAACCCTTGGCTGGCGCGCCGGATTC
>QHZK01000508.1 GCA_003224635.1 Acidobacteriota bacterium
ATGGGCTTGCTGGAGAATGCCGGCTCGAGCAGGTTGTGGCCGCCGGTGGGAACAAGGCTGCCGCCGATAAAGACGACGTCCGCCAGCTCGAAGATTCCCGGCAGCTCGCCGATTGTGTTGAGCAGGAGAATCTGCGGAGAATCGAGTTGCGACGCAAGTCCCTGGTCGGCGGCTTCGAGAGCCGTACGACGAACGAAGCTCA
>QHZK01000516.1 GCA_003224635.1 Acidobacteriota bacterium
CCGAGGTCGTCCACCGGACGGCCTCCTCTCCGGTCAAGCACCGTAGCGTGCAGAACGACCAGGCTGACATCGACGTTGATCTTGAACTCGTCCTTTTTCTCGGGCGGCGCCTGGTGGGGCGCCGCTTGAGCGCCCGGCTGAGTTGCCGGCGAAGCCGACTGCGCAGACTGGCCAGCGGCGCCGTCAGCTTGGTCAGAGGCCGGGAGCCTATTGACCGAAGCGAGGAGTGACAGCGCCAGGGGAACAACCAGCATGAATGACGTTCGCAGGGGACGGCGCGGCGTAAGCGAGAGCTCGGGCGGCAGACTTTCTCCCGCCTTGGCTCCCCCACTGGGCCCGGCGCTGGCCGGCGTGATCGGCGGCCAGTCATCGGGGACGGTCTTATTGGGTCGGAGCATAGTACCCGGTGCGGGCGTAGACTTGGAGTGGGGGCAATCCTTTGGGCGGACTGAGCTTGACCTTGATGCGGCGCCAGCGGCCGTCCCGCACGAGGTTCGAAGGCTTATAACCGATAACGTACTGGTTGCGTAGCTCGATGGAGATTTTTTCCATGATGTCTGGCAGCTCATTAGGATCCTCGACGCTGAACATTCGACCGCCTGATACTTCCGCCAGCTCCGACAGCAGGCCTGGCCCTCCGGCTTCTTCGGGCGTCCGCCCGCGCGACGAAAGCGGCTCAAAGATCCCCACTGCATAGATTTCAACATCGGCCTCCTTCACGGCCTTCTTGACATCGCGTTCCGTATAGCGGCTGTGGTTGTCGCCGCCATCCGAGATCACCAGCAAGGCCTTGCGATTGGTGGTGCCCTTCTTCATTTCGTTCAGGCCCAGGTAGATGGCGTCCAGCAGGGCGGTCTTGCCGCCCGCCCGGACGGTGATCAGGCGGTCCTCGAGATTCTCGAACTTCGACGTAAAGGCGGAGATCAGGTTGGGCCTCTCGTTGAAGTTGATGAGCATGAACTCATCTTGAGGGTTAGATGTCTTGAAGAATTGCAGGGCTGCTTCCTTGGACTTCTCAATCTTGTCGGACATCGACCCGCTCGAATCGAAAATCATCCCCACGGAAATGGGCGCGTCTTCGGTCGAGAAGGCCACAATCTGCTGCCCGACCTTCTCGTCGTAGACCTCGAAATTCTCCTGATCGAGGCCGGTCACGATTCGGTCATACGGGTCGGTGACCGTTACGTTGACGACCACCAGGTTGACGTCAACCTGGATAGGCGTGGTGTGAATGGGGTGCCGCGTAACGGTGATCTCAGCGCCCTTCTTTTCGCCATTCAGAGGGTCAACCTTCGCGCCGGCCGGCGGGTCAGCCTTCCCGGGCGCGGCCCCGGTTGCGGCCTGTTGGGCCCTGCCGTCAACAGGCGTGCCCGCGGGCGCCGGCCCTGTGGTCTGGTCCTGTTTCGACGCGTCCGCCGGCTTGGATCCGACCTCTGGTTTCGCGGCGTCCGCCTGCGGCTGTTCCTGAGGCGAGGCCTGCCCACCCTGAGCCAGCGCCAAGCTCGGTCCGAGGAGCGCCACAAAATAATGCAAGGGATTATCAGGCTTAGACTGCACACGGCCGGTGGCGAGACACACCAGCACGCTCAGCAGGGCAGCCGTCCATGTCGCACGCCGCAGCGCGTTGCGCCGGGAAACTTCTCGCATGGGCTACCGCTCTTTCCGCGGGGCCGAGCTACAACTCCAACTCGCCTCCTACTGCCCCCCCGTCCCGGCTGTAATCAGAACTGACGCCATATTACCACACGATGCAAGTCAAAACTATGCGGGAGCCTGAACTGCCTGAACTGAGGGCATTAGGGGTCTGTTGCGACAGAGCGTCATCCGCTGGGGTGTTTACGAGCGAAGACAGGCGAACATAATTCCTAATTGACAACCTCTCGACCCTGGGCGCATAATTACCCGTACCGACACCTTCCTGCTTCGCTGACTTCGGTACGAGCAATCGCGCGGCGCGCCTGGGCTGGGAAGCAGTTGGCCGCCGGCGGATGATTTTGACGGCGTACACCTCAATTCATTGCAGCGGACCTGCCAAGCCGGCTCCTTATTTCCCGGAGGCGTATGAGTGCCAAATATATCTTCGTAACCGGAGGTGTGGTCAGCTCGCTCGGAAAGGGGCTGGCTTCCGCCTCGATCGGCTGCCTGCTCGAGGCGCGCGGGCTGAAGGTCTCGCTTCTGAAGTTCGATCCTTACCTGAACGTCGACCCGGGCACCATGAGTCCTTTCCAGCACGGCGAAGTCTTCGTTACCGATGACGGCGCCGAGACCGATCTCGACCTCGGGCACTACGAGCGCTTCACGCACGCCCGCATGATGCGCGCCAACAACTGCACGGCGGGGCGCATCTATGAGAGCATCATCACCAAGGAGCGCCGCGGCGACTACCTGGGCAAGACCGTGCAGGTGATCCCCCACGTCACGAGCGAAATCAAGGACGCCATTCGCAGGGTCTCGAGTGACGTGGACGTGGTGATCGTGGAGGTGGGCGGCACCGTAGGCGACATCGAGTCGCTGCCCTTTCTCGAGGCGATCCGCCAGATGCGCCAGGAACTCGGACGGGACAACGCGGTGTTCGTCCACCTGACGCTCGTCCCCTTCATCGACGCCTCAGGGGAACTCAAGACCAAGCCCACCCAGCACTCGGTCAAAGAACTGCGCGAGATCGGCATCCAGC
>QHZK01000517.1:0-3130 GCA_003224635.1 Acidobacteriota bacterium
TGCAGGGCTGGAACTGGCAAGGCAATCCCGCCAGCACGTTCGGACAGTTCGTGGATTCACTTGTCGCTTGGTATCCGTACTCCGGCGACCAGGAAGCCGTTCAGGTAGTTCGGTCGATGCTCGACCACCAGCTCGCACATGGAACAACACCCGCAGACTGGGAATGGGCCAGCGTTCCATACGCAACCACCTGCGACGACCAGCCCGAATACGGTGGGTGCATCCAGGATATGCCGCGCGAGTTCCTGGGTGGAATCGAAACCGACAAGTTGGGAGAGCTCGGCATTGGCTACGTGCTGTTCTACGAGATGACCGGCGAGCGGAAATATCTGGACGCGGCGATTCATTGTGCCGAAGCTTTGGCAAATCACATCCGCCCCGGCGATGCGACGCACACCCCCTGGCCTTTTCGCGTCGATGCGCGCAACGGGCGGGTTCTGGGCGGGCACATGCACGGAAATCCCAACGAGGTGGTGGATGGTGAGGAATACGGAGGCATGATTGTTGCGCCGGTGCGGCTCTTCGACGAGCTGATCCGCCTCAAGGACGGCGACACGACCAACTTCCAGAAGGCCCGCGGTATCGCCTGGAAGTGGATTCTAGACCATCCCATGCAGAACGATCGTTGGAGCGGCTACTTTGAGGATGTACCCAAGGATACTGCGAACCTCAACCAGGCGTCACCCACGATGACTGCCTATTACATCATGGCGCGGGAAAATCCCGAAACCGTCGACCGCGAGTGGACCAACCATGTGGGACACATCATCGACTGGGTGCGTCGAAGCCTGGGTCGCGGACCGTACTTCGGCGCGTGGGCGATCGACGAGCAGGGCGTACCGCCGGACTTTGCGGGCTGCTGTTCGCGCGCCGGCTTGGCGAGCGATTCGTCACGCTGGGGCGCCATCAACGCCATGTATTTCGAGAAGACGGGCGATGCGCAGGCGCGGGAGGACGCGTTCCGGTCCTTGAATTATGCGACCTACTTTGCTGCGTCCGACGGGAAGATCTCATGCTGTGGCGTCGGCTTCGCCGGCCAGTACTGGTTCGATGACGGGTACGCAGACTACATCCGGAACTACCTGTGGGCGATGGGCGCTGTGCCGGACTTCGCGCCGATCGGGCAAAACCATCTGATGCGGTCAACCTCGGTCGTGCAAAAGGTCGTATATGACGACCGCAGCGTCCAGTACCGGACCTTTGACCCCGCAGCCACGGAAGCGCTTCGGCTGCACTTCAAGCCGGCACGAATCACGGCTGGTGATACAGTGCTGTCGGAGCGTAACAATCTCGCCGAGGACGGATTCACGATCCAGCCGCTCCAAGGCGCCGATTTCGTCGTCCGGGTTCGACACTCTAGCTCCGGCGAAGTAAAGGTCTCGGCGCGATAACTTCCCGCCGCTGTTATCGGTGAGGGCTACGCTGCACCAGAGGAAAATCGTCCACATGATGCGTCGCTTCATTGGGTCCGGCCCTGTTGGCCGCGGCGACGGAGGTCCTGCGCTTGAATTGAATTTCAAGCTGGTGCGCGTTACTGCGGGCGGCGCATTACTTAATCTGCGAGACGAACTGAAGCACGACGGCTACACGCTTCAACAACTTCCCGGCTGAGATTACGTCTTGCGCATTCGGCACTCAAGCTCGAACGAGGTGGCCGTGGGGGTGGAGCAAACCTTCGGGATGAATTGTAGGGCCGGCTCCCTCCTTGCGGGACTGGCCGAGGCCGGTGCAAGTCCCGGCTGGAACCACCGGCCACACGATCAGCTCTTGCCCACCTTTCCGACCAACGTGAAGATCGCCTCATCTGGCAAGTCCACATCGGCCACGCCGTTTCGGATGGGCACGGTGTTCGTCTTCGCGCAATCGAGCTTGCGCGTCGTCTGATAGAGTTCCCACTGCGCCGGCAGCGGTGCCGCGGTACTCAGAACCACCTGGACGTGATCGATCCCGGCCTTCTTCACCGCAACGATGACGAACTCATCCGCTCGGTCGTTGCGGAACGCCGAGACCGTCAGGCCGGGAGAGTCCGCAGCAGCGCTGATTCGCTGCGAGCCCGGGCGCACGAATCTGTAAAGCTGCTTGGCGGCGTAGTAGCGCTTCTTGGGCGAGTAGACATGGTCAACGTTCTGTATAAGCCCGTAGAAGGTCAGACGGGGATAGTGCTCGTGGTAATTGTCGTAAGCGTCCCAGTAGAGGGCCGCTCTGGCCCCCTGGTTCAGAGCGCGCAAGGCTCGCTGCGTGGCGGCAACCGAGAAACCTGCCCACTCGTTCTCTGCGGACTTGTCCATGTCCTTGAGGTCGCCGTATTCAGTGAGCCAGACCGGCGTATCTGGATACTTGCTGGCGCGCACGCGCTCCACCTGCAGACCTACCGAGTCCGACCCATAGGTGTGGAAAGCAAAGACGCCAACCTGCTTCATGAGATCAGGCTCCTGAATGATGGGGTCGATGTAGTCGGTGGTAACGATGGCCTGCTCGGCGACCACCAGCCTGACGTCCCCCAAACCCTCCTTCTTCATCCGGCGCGCCACAGCGCTCAGCAGCTTGGGCATCTCATCGGGATCGACCCGCGGTCCTTCCGCCGGGTAGCAGTCGGTTTCGTTGATCGGGCCGAAGTATTGGAAATCGATCCGGGCCCTGTTCCGCGCGTAAACCGCGAGCGATACCACCTCCTCGGCGAACTCGTCGTACATGTCCGGATTCAAATGGTTCGGCTTCATCGGGCCCGCGTGGCCCATGCCACTTGAACCCCCGCAGACCTTGTGTTGAGGTGGAGGCGCATTCGAGTCCAGCATCCAGTCGGGAGCGATCCCGCTCAACGCGAGCAACGGTCGGAGGCCGCGCGAGTTCAGATATCGCGCGGCGGCCCAGGAAGCCTCGAACGTGGGAATGGAGTATCGATCGTTGTAGTATTCCCAGTTCATCACATTCGAGTCGTTGTTGTCATTCACCGCTTCCCAACTGAGGAGGCCGTAGGGGTCCAGGCGGAAGATCGTTGCCCCAAGATCGTCAATCAACATGTCGATCATCGGCGCCTGCGCGTCACGGAAATAGGTCCCGTTAAAGTTCACGCCGAAACCGTCGATCGTTTGAAAGCGCTCGGCCGCGTTTACCGTAATCTTGCTGCTTG
>QHZK01000517.1:3204-5564 GCA_003224635.1 Acidobacteriota bacterium
TGTGATCGGAGGATCGATTGTGGCGGCGCTCTGTGAGCGCCGAAAAAACGGCGGTCGGAGACTGCCGCCACAGGAGGTTGCCGCTAAATTTTGCGATCATCAAACCCGCAAAAAAGCACCTTTCTGCCGCCACTATACTAAATTACGAATTTAATTGAAAGGCACTCAATTTGTGACGGGATCGCTCCGCCTCGCAGGACATGCGGCGGAGACTTGAGACCGCGCCGAGATGAATCCTTATGCTCAACTGGCGACGACTTGGAGAAATTGCGAATGAAGCTGCGTCCACTCGTGCCGTCGTTCTGCACGATCCTTATGCTGACTTGCTCTCAGCCCTTGCTGGCCCAGCAGAATACTCGTCTGATTGGCCACCGCATCGTACTCGATTCGCGGGGTAAGTTGCTTTCCTGGGTTGAGCCGCAAGAGCGCGCATACGACCACATCGTCAGGCTAGGATGGGATTTCATTCTCAACAAAGTGCCAGTAGAGCCCGATGGCCTTAAGTCGTACTTGACCTACGCCACGTTTGACCCGGCGACGCTGCACGGCACGGATTGGCCTCACGACCCGGCCGGTCTGTACGCCATGTTTGCCTGCGCCAGGGCACTAGCCGGACACGTTCGGCCCGGCGATCTGACGCATTCACCTTGGCCGTTTCGCGTCTTCGCGCACACGAACCTGGCGCGAGAGGAGTACCCCGCCCAAATGATCGCCGCAATCAAACTGTTTGACGAATTGGGACGCCTCGGGCTGGATGGCGCGGGCGACTACTCGCGCACTCGGAAGATCGCCTGGAACTGGCTGATGCAATACCCGATGAGGAACAATATTTGGAGCGCCTACTTCGAAGACATCCCTTTTGACACTGACCTTCTGAACTGGAACCAGTATTCGCCGCTCGAGACCGCGCGTTACTTGTTGCAGCACCCGGAGGAGGATCCGGACTGGCGCAGGCACTCGGAGCGCACATTTGCCGTAGATGCGCCGGCCACCGAACACTACCGCTGGGTTCAGAAGGAGCCGATGCAGTACGGACGACGCTGGGGAGCGAACGCTATCTCCGAGCAGACACAGCAGGACATGGACAAGATGGGCAGCCACACGGGCCGCTACGCCTCTGTTTGCGCGCTTCTATGAGAAGACCGGCGACCAGGCTTACAAGGAGAAGTCGTTCCGGTCGTTCAATTGGATGACCTATATGGCGCATGAGGACGGATTGATCACGGAGGCGATGGCCGAGGACAACTTCTGGTATTCCGATGGCTACGGAGACAACATCCGCCAATTCCTGGCGGGCATGGGTTCGATGCCGGAATGGGCGCCACCCAAGGAGAATCATCCGCTGTACTCAAGTTCCGTCGTGACCGAGGTCAGTTACGGAACGAATGAACTGCGCTACTCGACCTTTGACCGCGACGCCACTGAGACCCTGCGGCTCGCGTTTGACCCGGGCCGCGTGACGGTAGGCGGCATCGCGCTCACGAAGAGGCCGGATCCGATCTTGATGGCGTGGTGCTGCTGGGTGGCTGCGACAAAACCATTCCAGCCCAACTCGGACGCTCATAGCCGAACTGACTGGAAGCCAGCCCGCTGATGCAAGGACGAGGGCGACCGAGCTCCCAGCGAAACCACAATCGCTCGGTCACTGTGAGCCGGCGGACTGCCCCTCGCCGGAGAGCGTCTGAAGGAAACCCTTGCGGAGCATATTCGTTTCGCGGTCCTCTTTGTCGGCTTTGAGTCTTTCGAATCGTATGCGGGCTTGGGCGGCGTCTGCCTTCCGGCCAACGCGGTCGTAGAGAGAAGCGAGACGATACCATGCGTCGGCATAATCCGGGGCAAATCGGACCGCCTGCTCGAGGTCAGCCGTCGCCGCCGGAAAATTACCCTGAGCCTTGTGAACCTTGCTCGCCGTTAATGAACACAAGCAACAGTCGGGGATATCGCGGCCTGCCAGCGCAAGCTCTTTAAGAATCCGGTCATAGTCCTTGGATTCGAGCTTTACCAGGATTGCCGCGTGAAGGTAGTAGAGATAGGCCGTTGGCCGAGGGCGGGCCAATCCCTGTGCCGCCAACTTCTCTGCATCCTTGAGCCTTCCGTTCACATCGAGTACGAAGGCGGCGAGAAGGAAGGCCGGCGAAAAGTCCGGCTGAACCTTGAGGAGCTTCTCAGCCGACTCAAGCGATTGTGCCTTACGCCCACCGAGGAATTGAGCAAGGGAAAGCCCCAGATGGAGGAAAGGCGATTGGGGGTTTAGAGTCGCTCCGCGCTCTAAGACCCTGGCGGCCTGGTCGTACGCGTGCTGCTGGAGGTAATAAAGCCCCAGGTCCAATGCATAACTTTCCTGCTGAGGGGCTCTAGAG
>QHZK01000509.1 GCA_003224635.1 Acidobacteriota bacterium
CGATGGCGTGGGAGGCCGACGTGAAGGCGCTGAAGACACCCGTGCTCATCATCGCCGGGGATGCCGACGGGTCGACGCTCGAGCACAACGTGTCGCTGTTCCGGCTGCTTGGCGGAGGTGTGATGGGCGACATGGGCAAGCCGCTGCCAGCGTCGCGACTCGCGATTCTGCCGGCGACCTCGCATACCGCCATCATCACGCAGGTGAATCTGCTGCTTCCGATCATCGAGCAGTTTCTAAGGGGCGAGACTCCCAGGGGCTTTTTCGGCGGCAATTAGAGGAGGTCGAGGTGCGTCGCCGTCGTGGTGTTCAACGCTGTCAGCGAGGTAGGGAAGCCCTACACATAGGGGCCTCAGATAAGCAGGTACAAGGATCACACAGACCAAGAAGGCAGCTTCGCTCGGCGCAAATGGCATCCACCAGGAACAAAGCCCTCGCGATCTTTATTCCCGGCCGACAGCGGTCGCGTGATCGAACGTTGCGCCCGCCGACAACACGGGTCCACGCTGCCGCCTAAGTAGCGGTTGAAGCTGCCGCCGCCCGGCCTTGGCAGAATTCCATTTGTGCGCACAACGTACAGCTGTGCTCCAGCAATGATTCCAGCTCGCCCTCGAGTGGGGCGGCGCAGCTTCACCGCGGTGCGTTAGGCAGCGCGACCAGCACCCTATGGAGTTCGGCCACCGAGAAGAACGAGCTATGGCGAAAGCACCCAAACCCAATACCGCCCGCAAGCCGCCCGTGCCATCGGACAGCCACGTCGCTATCGCGGAGTGGAGCCGGCGCGTGATGCCGGATCTGCATCCCATCGTCAAGCGGCTGGACGAACTGGTCTGCGAGACGATCCCCGGGCTTCAATACGCCGTCAAGTGGAAGAGGGCGTACTACGGGTTGCCACGACTCGGGTGGATCATCGAGATGGTCGCCTACGACGTCTCCGTGAACATCGTCTTCTTCGGCGGCGCGGAATTCAACCCTCCGCCGCCGCTTGGAACCACCGGACGGACCCGCTACGTCAAGTTGAAGACCCTGGAGGAGGCGCAGGGACCGGAGATGCGCAAGTGGATAGCGCAAGCGGCGCATGTGCCGGGTTGGAAATGAGGGTCCACGAAGGTCGCCACGCGACGATCCGCCGCCGCGATCGCGGCACTCCCGGCGCCTGGCGCGGCGGCTCCACGCCGTTCCCACTCTGAAGAGTGGGCCCGACTGAATCATTGCGCCTCAGGCGCTGTGTCCTGTCGGGCCCACGCTTGAGCGTGGGAACGGAGCCCCGTCCAACGGCCTCGTGCGGCCCGCTCGATCTTCGGCGAGCGCCTCTTTGGCGAGCCTGGCGAGCGCAGACGCTCCCGGTGGCAAGGATCCTAACAGAAACGGACGGACCATTCACGAAACACGAGGAAGGGCCAGCGCATCCGCGGGACGTACGGGCCGTGGTGCATGCCCTGGCGCAGATTCTCGGCGCAACGCCGTCGGAGGTTGAGGAGATGATCGTGGCGAATCTACGCCTTCTCGAATCGAGCGCGGACGTGGGTATCCTGCAGACGGGGAATGGTGGTGCTTCGGAATAAACGACTGGAAGCGTGATCTGAGCTCTTCAAACTGACTTCCTCCTACTTCATGAGGAGATGCCTCCAGGCGAAGGCGGCGCCCAGAGTCGGTCATGCATCTCACTTGCCGCGAGCACGCCGTCCAAGCCTTCGTCACCGAACCGCGCGAGGTCGGTGAGCGGCTTCAAGGCGAGCAGACACGCCTGGAGGTCACGCAGCAACCCCGCGGCTTCAGCGCGCTTCACGTCGGCGGGAGATTGAACCGTGGTTCCGCTCAAGTCGGTGTAAAGCCCGTGCTGGCGTCGGAGTTCGAGGCTACCCTTCACGCGACGGTTGGCCTCGTCGTCGATGGACGGCAGCGTATCGGCGAGCCCAGCCTCATCAACCAGCGCCCTGGCACCAGCAACAATCGCGGGGAGCATGTCGCGCATCATGCGTTCGACCTCGCCCCAGTTCTTCGGGCGCCCGCGTGGCTTCGGGACCTTGGTGAAGATGCGACGCGCCAACGGGACGACCTGGCCGATCAGGTTCAACGGAAGCGCCGTCGCTTGCTTCAGAGTGTGCTGCGAGCGGAGAGCCTTGAGAACGTCCACGCGACGTGACTCCTGCACATGGCCAATGCCGATGAACCACAACACAAGCGCCTTGCCTGCTTCCTCGAGCCCGGTGACCGCCAGAGCCGCAGCGCGCGGGTACCGCTTGTGACGGAATAGGAGCGCGGCGTCGTCTCTTAGGGCGACCGCGTTCTGATCCGCGGCGTGGGAGGCGTTCAGATACGGTCGGAGCGTCCGGTCCCAGGGTCGCGTCGGCCGCGGGGTGGGCAGTTGCAGGTCGGCGCCCATCGTCGAGCGGCTGGTCCGACTCAAGCGCTTCTTGGACGCGACCACGCCGAATTCCAGGAATTGGGCTTCCTAGCCATGCGACCCGAAGTATGTCCGCTGCGCCGATTGTGCTTCAAGGGCTCGTTGGGACGCCGACTGCCCCCCTCGGAAGATCCCTGGACTTTCGCGAACGCTTGCAATGCGCTCGCGGAGGACTGGCGTTCTTCCTCATGTATGGTCAGAATAAAATACCCAGGGCCGTGCAAGCGTTTTGCAAGCGTTTCTCCGGGCACGAGCGGGCACAAATGTCAGACCGACAGGGCGCCGATGCTCG
>QHZK01000510.1 GCA_003224635.1 Acidobacteriota bacterium
CGAGCGCGGGCGGCGATAGAAGCTGGCGAAAAGCTCCAAGGTCTCCCTCACCGTGAGTTTATCCCTCAGGCGCGTCTCCTGCAGCGAGATTCCCAGCATCTCGCGCAACTCCTGGGTGTGGACGCTCCAGGTCCTTCCCAGAATCTCGACTTCGCCGGAGGTCGGCGGGAGCAGCCCCTCCAGAATTTCGATGGTGGTCGTCTTCCCGGCGCCGTTTGGGCCCAGCAGGCCAAAACATTCGCCGGCCTGGATCTCGAGATCGAGTCCGCGCACGGCCTCGACCTTGCCCTCGTAGGTCTTGCGCAGATCGCGACAGCGAATCGCCAAATCCATGTCCTCGATCATATGCGAATCGTGTCCATTCTTCTACTACGTCACGCGGTCACGCGCGGGCCGCGAGTTACCAGCTTGCGCCTCCAGGGCCCGACCATGCTCAAGGACGAGCGCACCAGCCGCGAATCGACGGGGAACGCGATTGAAGGTTCTTGCCCGAGCCGCCGATGCTGATTGAAAATTCTTCTTGACAGGGTAATTCTTGCTGGGGCATCGTAGTCCCTGCGTCAAGGTTGGGCAACTCCTTTGCGCAGCTTCGCCCAAGCGTGGCCGGCGGATTTCGATGCTGCGTGTCCAGAGTCAGCGCGCTTTTGAGCGCATCCCACCGGGGGTGGGGATCGCTGGCGCTCCTATCAGACCTAACTTAGCAACTATTCTATGCGACGTAAGTTATGCCGCATTCCGCTGTAGCGGCGGTCTATGACCGCCGGTCGGCGCTCCCTCACAGGGCAGGCTTCGAGCGCCGCCACAACTTCTGTCGCTGTGTATCATTGGGACTGGCGTTCCGGTTGATCGCAGGAATGCGTTACCGGGACTGCGGCGTATGCGCCGCGCCCAAGCTGCAAGCAGTTCGGGTATCCGCTCAGACAGCCGAGGGAAGGGAGAAAGAAATATGCGAATCAAAAGTTTGTCGTTGCTCGCTGGTCTGGTTCTTCTCGGCGTGGCCTATCCCGTGGGAAGGACGCTGGGCCAGGCGGTGTACGGCAGCATCATCGGGACCGTTACGGACTCTTCGGGCGCCGCCGTGCCCAACGCCAAAGTCACCATCACCAGCGTGGACAAGGGAGTGAGCGTTACCACCACCTCGAACGAGTCTGGAAACTACGAGCAGCAGCACCTGATCGCCGGTACTTATGACGTGAAGGTGGAGGCGCCGGGTTTCCAGGCCTCCGTGCAGAAAGCTGTGCAGGTCAACGTCGACGCCGCCGTGCAGGTGAACGCGACGCTACAACTAGGCCAAGTCACCCAGACCGTTGAGGTAACCGCGGCAGTTCCCATGCTGAAGACCGAGCGCACAGACGTCGCGACACAGTTCAGCGAGAAACAAGTCGAGGACTTGCCGGTCTTCAATCGCAACTTCACCGACTTTGAGCTCCTCACGCCCGGAACCCAACTCCTGGGCTGGCAGCACGCCTCCAGCGAGAACCCCCAGGAGTCCCGTCAGATCATGGTGAATGGACAGCACTTCAGCGGGACCGCGTTCCAGTTGGATGGAACCGACAACCGCGACCCGATTCTGGGCATAATCGTGATCAACCCCAACCTCGATGCGGTCACCGAAGCCAAAGTCACGACCGCCGATTATGACGCCGAGTTTGGTCAGGCAACGGCCGGCGTCGTCACGGCCCAGACCAAGTCCGGGTCGAACGGGCTTCACGGCAGCGCCTTCTGGTTCCGGCGCGACAACAATCTGACGGCTCGCGACCCCTTCTCCCAAACCGTTCCCCTTTTCGGCACCAAGGACCGCTTCATTCCGGACACCCTCTGGAACCAGTTTGGCGGCTCACTGGGCGGGCCGATCAGGAAGGACAAGACTTTTATCTTCGGCGACTACCAGGGAACGTACCAATCGAGCGGCGGTTCCGTATTGCTCCGGGTTCCGAATGACGCTGAACGCGGCGGCAACTTGAGCGATTTGGGAGTGAATATTTTCGACCCCTACCAGACCACGGACGCCACTCACAGCACGTTGGTTCTCGACAGTAACGGAAACCCGATCCCTGTCAATCCGGGCCAGCGAACGCAGTTTCCGAGCAACACCATTCCGGCGTCGCGCCTGTCAATCCCGGCTGAGAACCTCTTAAAGCTTATCTCTGGGCCTAACATTCCGGGGTCCACAGGCACCGCACAGAACTTCTCCGGGTCGGGCCAGCAGGTCTTCAACAGTGACGGCTTCGACGTCCGGGCCGATCAATACCAGACTGAAAAGCTCCATCTTTTTGGTCGGTACAGCTTTGCCCGTTTTAAGAAATCGGCGCCGGGCGCTTTCGGCGTGGAGGCGGGCGGGCCTGATCTGGGATTCGGGTTCGGCGGCCAGGCGAGCGCGCGCAACCAGAGCATCGCCAGCGGCTTTGACTATACACTCAATCCCGCCTGGTTGACGGACTTCCGTTTCGGGTTCTACCGTTACCGTGTGTTCGTGAACCCGAACGGCCTGGGCACGACTCCGGCCAAGGACGCGGGCGTCCCCGGCTTGAATCTCGACACGATTACTTCTGGAATGCCGGCGTTCTTTATCGACGGCACTGGGGGCTTTAACTTCGGTTACTCGCTGGGTAACAACCAGTGCAATTGTCCGCTCGATGAAGAAGAGCAGCAGTGGCAGTGGGTGAATAACTGGACCAACATCCGGGGCAACCACACTCTGAAATTTGGCGCTGACATTCGGTATGCCCAAAACCTGCGCGTTCCCAGCGACCGGCACCGCGCTGGCGAGTTGACCTTCCACAACGAAGGAACGGAAGGGCCCACCGGCGGAGGCCTCGGGCTTGCGACCTTCTTGCTCGGCGATGTTAACTTCTTCTCGCGCTACATTAGCAAGAGCACGGATGCCGCCGAGCGGCAGAAGCGCTGGTTCTTCTACGGCCAGGACACCTGGCGAGTTACTCCCAAGCTCAGTGTCAATTATGGCTTGCGCTGGGAAATCTACTTCCCGCAGACGGTAACCGGCCCTAGCAAGGGTGGATTCGTCCAGCCGAAGACGGGGGAAGTCTGGGTGGCCGGAACCAACGGGATCGGCCTGA
>QHZK01000511.1 GCA_003224635.1 Acidobacteriota bacterium
GCGGCAGTAGTCGACACGATCCGGAACCCACGCCTCGGGCTGGCTCACGACTGGAGGGTGGCGCGTGAGGTCGCCACGCCGCAAGTGGAAGTGAAGATGACTTGCATCGGGCCACACATGCTGGCCAAATTCTCGAACAACCAGCGTCCCGACCTCTACCCGACCGACTGCCATCTTGCCTTTGCCTGGGCCGATATCCTCAACCAGGAAATGCGGGAAGTGGCGGGCGCCGGGTGCGAGTTCATCCAGTTCGACGAGCCGGCGTGGACAGCGTTTCCCGAAGAAGCGGTGTGGGGAGCCGCGGCGCTCAACCGGGCCGTCGAAGGTCTGAACGTCAAGATCGGCCTGCACGTCTGCGGCGGCAACGCGCACCGCAAGCGGGTTTATTTCACGCGCTACGACGACCTGGCGGGTGCGTTCGCAGCCGCAAGGATTGACCAGGTCTCACTCGAATACTGCACGCTCAGCTACGACATGTTGACGCTTTGGGAGAAATGGAAGTTCAAAGGAGAATTTGCCGTGGGTGTGGTGGACCAGCGCAGCGACACGATGGAGCCTCCTGAACTTGTGGCCGAGCGCACGCGCCCTGTGCTCGAATACTTCGAGCCCGAGCGACTGCTGCTCGCGTCGGAGTGCGGTTTTCAGCACGTGCCCCTTGAGGTTACCCGGGGCAAGCTAAGGACGCTTGTGGCGGGGGCACGCCTGCTGCGGGGAGAGGCATAGGGTGATGAGGGCTCTTGTGTATACGGCGCCCCGGGAACTCGAGCTGCAGGACGTGCCAGTGCCTCGACTTGAATCCGGGACGGTGCTCGTGCGGGTTCGCGCGGTCGGCGTCTGCGGTTCGGACCTTGAAGGCTTTCTGGGGAAAAGCAAAAGGCGGGTTCCGCCGCTCGTACTGGGTCACGAATTCAGTGGAGAGGTTGCCGAACTCGGACCCGGTGTTCGAGACTTTCGGGTAGGCGATCGCGTGGCGGTGTATCCGCTCATTCCCTGCGGACGCTGCCGGTATTGCGCGTTGGGTCGGCAGCACATTTGCCCCGGGCGCCGGGTGTACGGCCTCGACTTTCACGGCGCTCTTGCCGAATACGTCTGCGCTCCGCGCGCGAGTTTGTTCCGCCTGCCCGCTGACATGAGTTTTGTGCAGGGTGCACTTGTGGAACCTCTCGCAAACGCGGTGCACGCCCTGGGCCGCGTGCCGCAGGTCGAAGGCGCGACGGCTCTCGTCTACGGCGTAGGACCAATCGGGATGCTCATTTTCTGGCTGGCTAGACGCCTCAAGACCGAGCGCGTTGCCGTGGTGGATATAAATCCCCATCGCCTTGGGACTGCGAAAGAGCTGGGGGCAGACTTGGTTGTCAATGGATCACAATCGAATCCCGTGCAGGCGATCCTTGAATGGACCGAAGGCCGCGGCGTGGACTTTGCCGTCGACGCCGTGGGACATCCTGACTGCCGGGCGAACACCGTCGCTTGTGCCGCGCGCGGCGGCACAGTAGTCTGGATCGGTCTCGGCGGCGACCAAACGGCACTTGACGGCCGATCTGTTGTGACACGGGAGATCGAAATCAAGGGGTCGTACGCGTACGGGCTGAAGGATTTTGAGCGTTCAATGTCAATTCTGGCGGAAAAGACCTTCCCGATAGCATCCTTTGTCTCCGAGGCGCGCTTGGAGCAGGGGCAGTCGATGTTCGATGACTTGGCGAGCGGAGCGTCTTCGCTGATGAAGTTGGTCTTTACGATGTAGGGCCGGCGCACGCGCAGGCGGCTTGATTGCCAAGCGAGCCAGGCGCAGGGTCGAAGGCAATCCTGATTTCGGCGTGTGGTGCCGCGGCATAGTAGAAGTTCATGCGTATCGTATTCGTTGCCTTTGTCGCTGCGATAGTTGCGATCGTTTCGGCCGTCGGCTTGTCGCCGGCCGCTGCCGCTTCAGGCGTCGATTTTGACATCGCGCCGTTTGCGAGGCGCTGCTGCGTGTTTGATCGGCACACCTCGCCGCTCGAGTTTGACTACGACGAGGCCCGGAACGCTGGCGCAGACGCACAACAGACTGCGGATGGCCGTTATGTTTACGGGCTTCAATGGACCGAAGAACGTGATATCAGCGAAGTGCGTTTCCACCATAAACAGGACCCGGGAAAGTTCGAGGCCCAGTACTGGTTCCGGAGTTGGCCGTACCAGCCGCCGCATATGCCTTCGGTCGAGGACCCGGTGGATGATCCGTGGAATGGAAAATGGCTGACGGCGGCGATCAAGCAAGATTGCAGCGCGGAAGAATGCCGCGTCAGCTTCCTGCCGCTCGAGAGTACCGAAAATCCGTTGGCTAACAACCTGCCCGGCGTCAACTATCGCAGGACCATTAAATTCAGGCTTGTCTTCTCGGCTGACCCGGGCATAGAGGGGGTTCAGGTTTTCAATGGGTCGAGGGTCAAGCCGGTCAGGTTGCGAGTCGAGCTCGGGGCTGGCGAAACGGCGAGTCATCTGTGGGAAGGAAACCTCGAGGTCTACAACGGATGGCTAAGAAAGGTCGCTGTGTGGAAGGGCTCCGAAGGCGACGCGGCGTCACAGTCTCATTTCCGCGTAACCTCGGGACGTGGTACCAAGGGCCTGATCGTGACCGTGGACACGGCAGAACCGGGTCTGCCGGGCTCGAACGACGTCACCGTGGTGACACTCAACGCCAGCGACCGTACATTCTCGTTTGCTCTGCCGGATGTCGAAAAGGGCCCTCACGCCTACGTTGTATTCGCCTCCCACCCACATAATTTCTCGCCGTCCATCGTGAAAGGTGGAAGGGAAATCCGCGACAGGATCGAGCGCGAGCCGGAGCAGACGTACGAGCGCGCCTCGCGGGAAATCCCGCCCTTGGATCCGGCTCAGCGGGAAGGCGAGCGACTTTATCTGCCCCTGGCTGCCGATGCCAGTTGGCAGAAATTCGCCTTCGAGTGGGGGGGGGATATTCACATCAGCAAAAAGGACACGAAGGCTAAAGGCGCCGAGCTGAAGCGACTGGATTGGAACGGCGACCGCATCGCGTGGCGACTGGGGACCGGCGCAGCGCCGAACTTGCGTCCAGGGTGGCACGACTCCACGCTATCCGTGCTGGAAGACGATCTCCCGGTCGCCGTCGCGAAGTGGACGGCGGAAAACATTGAGTACGTCGAGGAGGGCTTTGCGACGCTTCTTTCCGGCCCGCTCGCGCCGAATGACTCGGGACGCAGCGAAGAAACTCCTGCCGTTCTGATGATCAAGCTCGCGGCGCGCAACCTGGCGGCGAATCGAGCGACCGCGCATCTCTGGCTCGCGACGGAGCCGGACGAAACGGTCACGTTCAAGGAGGGCGAGTTGCTTGCCGGGAATGGTGAGCTGGTCCGCGCGCGGCTGCGCCTGCCGGGGTCGGCTCGTGTTTCGACGGCCCAGGTTTCCGACGGCACGAAGACCTTTAATGGAGTCCACATCGAGTTGCCGCTGGACGCCGGCGAAGAGAGCTCGGCTGTCATTGCGCTTCCGTTCGTTCCTCGCCTGATGCCGGCGGAACGGGCACAACTTGGAGGACTGGACTACGACGTCGAGCGCGCGCGGGTCGTCCGGTACTGGCAGGGTGTCACCGCGCACGCTGTCCCCTTTAACGTTCCTGAGCCTCGGTTTAATAGCTTTGCGCGGGCCGTGGTCTGCCATATCCGCATCAGCGCCACGAAAGATCCGCAAAGCGGTCTTTACATGGTCCCGGCCGCAAGCTACGTCTATCAGGTGTTCGCGAACGAGGCGGCCTTTCAGTGCGTCATGCTCGACGCCCTGGGAGATCACGAACTCGCCGCCGCATATCTCAAGACGTTCGTGCGTCTGCAGGGTTCGAAACCCTTCGAGGGAACGTACACTGGCGATCAAAGCGCGGTCTATCACGGAGCCCGGGTCAGCGACGAGTACGACTACACAGCGTCGCAGTACAACCTGGACCACGGAACGGTGCTGTGGGCGCTGGCCGAGCACTATTGGTTTACGCGAGACAAGGCGTGGCTTGGGCAGAACGCCGACAGTATGAGACGCGCTGCGGACTGGATCATTGACCAGCGGAAGCTGACCGAGCTGACGGAGGGTGGAAAGAAGGTCCCGGAGTACGGGTTGCTGCCGGCGGGCCACCTCGAGGACAATCGGGACTGGGGCCACTGGTTCGCCGTGAATGCTTTTGCGGCGGAAGGAATGACCAGGCTGGCTGAGGCCCTTCGAGACGCCGGCGCTCCAGACGCCCAGCGCTATGCCGAGGCGGCGGTGGCATACACGCGGGACTTGCGGGCCGCCGTAATTCGCGCCTCCGAGCGATCGCCCGTCGTACGTCTGCGCGACGGCGCCTACGTGCCCTGGGTGCCGCCGTTGCCTTACCAGCGATTCCGTTTGTTCGGGCCGCAACGAGTGGCCTATTACGCGCGTTACCCACAAAAGGCCCGGCCGCTTTTCCGCCTGGCAGCGGATCGTGAGGTTCTGTACGGCCCCATGATCCTGCTTTCCACAAATATCCTCCACGCCGACGAGCCCTTCGCTGACTGGGTGCTGAACGACTGGGAGGATAACGTCACGCTTTCGAGTCCCTTGGGATTGAACGTGCATGGCTGGGTGGATGACCAGTACTGGTTCAGCCGCGGCGGCATGGTCTTCCAGGCGAATCTCCAGAACCCGGCGCTGGTTTACTTACGGCGGAACGAGGTTTCGGCGGCGATTCGCAATCTGTACAACGACTTCGTCGCCTGTTACTACCCGGACGTGAATGCCTTCACCGAGGAATATCACCAGTGGGTGCACGGCAGCGGTCCCTTTTATATGGTTCCTGACGAGGCCCGATTCCTCAACCGGGTGAGGGACACGCTGGTCCGCGAGGAGGGAGACACCCTCTGGCTGCTCGCCGGCGTCCCGCGCCGCTGGCTGGCGCCGGGCCAGAAGATTGAACTCCAGCAAGTGGCGTCCTACTTCGGGCCTCTGAGTCTTGAAGCAAGCGCCTCTGAAGCTGCTGTGACGGCGCGCATCGAATTGCCCAGTCGAAACACGCACAAGGCAGCCTGGCTGGTAGTGCGCGCGCCCAGCGGCAAGCGCATCCGCTCGGTCGAGATCGACGGGAAACCCTGGCAGGACTTCGATGCGGCCGAAGAGCGGATTCGACTGCCCTTCGCACCGGCGCCAATGCAAGTTGTGGTGCGGTATTGATCCCTGCTATGTTCTTGACGAGGTTGTAATCAGGCAAGCGCGTCATCCAAAGGTCTTCAATGAAGGTGCGGTTGCTTTTCG
>QHZK01000098.1 GCA_003224635.1 Acidobacteriota bacterium
GCGCCCTGCGAGCCGGTGTGTCCCACCTACGCCAGCTATCACAACCCGGAAGGACTGAACGCCCAGATTTACAACCGCTGCGTCGGCACGCGCTACTGCGCCAACGCCTGCCCTTACACGGTGCGCTTCTTCAATTTTTACAACCCGGTGTGGGACAAGCCGCTCCACTTGCAGCTCAACCCGGACGTTTCCGTGCGCGAGGTCGGCGTCATGGAAAAGTGCACTTTCTGCGTCCAGCGCATCAAGTCAGCGGAAATCCAGGCGGAGGCTGAAAGGCGAGGACTTAAGGACGGCGAGTTCAATCCGGCCTGCGTCCAGTCCTGCCCGCCCAAGGCGCTCGTTTTCGGTGATTTGAGCGACCCCGAGAGCGACGTGTCGCGCCTGGCGCGCTCCCGTCGGGGAACAAAGCTGCTGGGCGAGCTGGGCACGTTGCCGAACGTGACTTACCTGGAAAAGGATTCCTGACGTGACGAGGAGATAGCTTGTCGCGGCAGTGGAAGCCTACCTTGTAAGGGACCGCCAGTCTGAGGTTTCCAAATCAGTCGGCGCTCATAGAGCGCCGCTACAGGTGGTTGGGGAGCAAGATCCTATAGCATGGAGACGAAGCAGACCACTCAAATCAACGACGACTTGCTGCGCCCGCTTTTCCGGACGACCTGGCGATTTTACTGCGGCGCGATCATTTGCGGGGCGGTGGTCGCGGCGGCGATGGCAGCCTTCGGCTACCAGGTGTGGAACGGGATCGGGGTGTGGGGCATCGACCGGCCGGTGTTCTGGGCCTTTGACATCACCAACTTTGTTTTTTGGATCGGCATCAGCCACGCCGGCACGCTGATTTCCGCCATCCTGCGCCTGGCCAACGCCACCTGGCGGCGGCCCGTCACGCGCTGCGCGGAAGTCATCACGGTATTCGCGCTGTCGATCGGCGGCATATTCCCCGTCGTCCACCTGGGCCGCCCCTGGCTGGCTTTCTGGCTGTTCCCGTATCGCAGCGAGCGGGAAATCTGGCCGCAATTTCGCTCCCCGCTGATGTGGGACTTCTTCGCCATCGGCACGTATCTGACCGGCAGCATCACTTTCTTGCTGCTGCCCATCATCCCGGACTGGGCGCTGGTGCGCGACAAAGCGGCGGGCTGGCGGAAGGGAATCTACAGCATGCTGGCGATGGGCTGGCGCGGCACTCCGAGGCAGTGGCACCGGATCGAGAGCGCCATGCACATCATGGCCGTGGCCATCATTCCCGTGGCCGTTTCCGTGCACACGATCGTGAGCTGGGACTTCGCCATGGCCCCGGTGCCCATGTGGCACTCGACCATCTTCGGGCCCTACTTCGTGGCGGGCGCCATTTTCAGCGGCATCGCCGGGCTCATCCTGGCGATGGCAATTCTGCGCACGCTGCTTCACCTCGAAGAGTATCTGCTGCCCGTGCACTTCGACAACCTCGGCAAGCTGCTGCTCATGATGAGCCTGCTCTGGTTCTACTTCGTCTTTGCCGAGAGGCTCACCACCTGGTACGGCAACGAATCGTCGGAAATGGCAGTCTTCTGGCAGACGCAGCGCGGCAGCTTCGCGCCCCTGTTCTGGGCGATGGTCGTCTGCAATTCCGTTATTCCCTTTCCTCTGCTGGCGATCAAGAAGCTGCGGACGATCTCGGGGACGGTCATCGCCTCGGCCACGATCGTGGTCGGTATGTGGCTCGAGCGATTCCTGATTATCGTTCCGTCGCTCTCGCACAAGTATCTGCCGTACGCCTGGGGAACCTACCGGCCCACCTGGGTTGAGATAACGTTGACCATCGGAACCTTCGCGGCGATGGCGCTGTTTTATCTCCTGTTTGCCAAGTTCGTGCCGATTATTTCGATCTGGGAGCTGAAAGCCGGCATGCGCGGGGCACCAGCAGTCCCGAGTGCGTTGCCCGCGCGCGCTCGATCTTTGCCATGACAGGGGGGCCAATGACAGCGGACGCCGGACTGGGAGCCACGAACGACTGACGCAAGAACCACGGACGTTCTCATGATAGCGGTCTACGGTCTCTATCCCGATCCCGATTCGGCCGAGCGCGCCCTCGATTCCCTGCGCCGGGCCCGCGCCGAACTTGGGTTCGCACTGCGCGACATTGCCATCATTTCTTCGGAGCCCTTCGAGGAATACCGCTTGGGCCGGGGCGACCACCAAACCATCATGCCGTGGCTTGCGGCACTCGGCGGAGCGCTCGGCGGCTTCACCGGCTTCGAGTTCGCGTCCTTCACTCAGAACACCTATCCGCTGGCCACCGGCGGCATGCCCCTGGCGCCCCTGTGGACGAACGGCATCATCACCTATGAATTGACGATGCTCGGCGCTATCCTCACGACCTTAGTCACGCTGGCCGTCAGCGCTCGACTTCCCAATCCCCGCGCCAAGCTCTACGATCCCGAGGTCTCCGACGGCAACATTCTGGTCGGCGTGATCGACCCGCCCGACCGCTCTCGCCCGGCGCTGACGAAGCTGCTCCTCGATGCGGGCACGGCCAGGGTGAAAGAATTCCCGCCCCGCTTCTAGCGACGCAGAGGCCGCCCGGCGGGCCGTCTCCAGAACGGAGACGTTCCCGCGGAACGTCTCTACCGGTCGCGGTCGGCGGTCCCTTCCAGAGCAGGCTTCCGCCGCTACAATCTTCTTGCATCGGCGCGCACGCGGTCCACGTACTTGCCGCTCGCCACTTCGATGCGCACGACCTCGCCCGGCTTGATGAACTGGGGCACCATCACCTCGAGTCCGTTCTCGAGCGTCGCGTACTTGTAGGTGTTGTCCTGCTGTTGATGGACAGGTTGGGCTGTGCTCTCGACCTTCACCTCGACGATCTCGGGAAAGATGATGCTCACCGGCTCGCCCTGGTAGAACTCGACGGGAACCGCCATCTCCGGCTTCAGAAATTTGGTCGCCAGCCCGATGGCTTCGAGCGGAATGGACACCTGATCGAACGTGGTCGGGTCCATGAAGGTCGCAGAGTCAGCGTCGCTGTAAAGGAATTCCATCTCCTGCTTTTCGAGGCTGGTGTCCTCCAACTTTTCCTCGGGCCGCCAGCGCTGCTCCTTAAGCGCGCCCTTCCTCACGTGCCGCAATTTGGCATGGACGCTCCCCGGCATCTTTCCCTGGCCCACGTGATAGGTCGACTCGACGACCTTCAACAGGTCGTCGCCCACCTTCAAGACCATACCTGACCGCAGTTGCGACGCGAGAACCATTTCCACCTCGTCAGCTAGTTTGGGCTCTTGATTCGGGACTTTGCATCAACGAACCCAGGCCGCCGGCAGCAGACCGAAATCCAAAATCACCACACAAAGATTGCGAGCGGCTGCGAGCCCTAAAAATCCAAAATCGAGAGTAGCTCATTCTCCGCAGTCCGCAGTTCCTTGTCAATGTTCTCCAGCAGGTTCATGCTTGTGCTGTGTCGTTTGTGTCGACAACTTTTTAGATCGTTTTAGAGTTATGGTCAGAATAGTTTACTGGCAACTGGCGCGCGGGGCCAACACAGGTCACGGCCCTGCCCATAAATTGACGCGGTCCGATGCCAGGGTGGATCGGAACCGGTTGATCGTGATTGCGGAGAATAAGGCCAAACCATCCTCCAAGGCCCCCAAGGCGGTGGCAATTTCTTCTCCGTGAACGATGCTTCCCAATCCTAACTTTGGTCGTGAGGCCCTCATGAGACCCAGGTTCTGCTTGATCCCGATCGTGCTGGTGATGGCCGTTGCCGCGCGAGCGGAAGTCGTGATCCTGAAGAATGGCGACCGCTTGACCGGCCACTGGACGAGTGTCGTCGAAGCCAAGCTTTTGTTCAAATCGGACGTGGTCGGCGACGTCTCCATTCCCATCGATCAGATTCGCAGCTTTGCGCCCGCGGAAACCGTTGTCGTGCTGCTCCCGAAGGGCGAGACCGTTTCAGGGAACCTGTCCGTGGCGGACGGGGAGAAACTCGAAGTCCGGAATGCCAGCGCCACCCGGACCTTTGCTGCGGCGTCCGTCGAAGCCATCTATCCCGAGGCCATTGAGGGAGCGGGGGGCAGCCGCAAGCCCTGGCGCAACTGGCGGTTCAACGGGAATCTGGGCTACAGCTTGCTGCGCGGCGATCGGACAGCAAATACAGCGAGCTTGGGCCTGGACGCCGTGCGACGCCAGCCGAACCTGCCGGGCCTCAAGGAACGCTGGCGAACCAACTTTTCCGCCAGCGGCCTGATCGCGGACGCGCGAGACTTTACCGGCGTGCACACGAGCGCCAATGCCGCCGCCGCAACCTTGAGGCAGGACTTCCTTTTTACCGCCCACAACTTCGCCTTCGTTCTGGGCCAGATCGAGCACGACGAAGCCCAGAGCCTCGACATCCGCCAGACCTATGGCACTGGCGTCGGCCGCGACCTGGTTGATCGTCCGCGGGCACTGTTTAGCGCGTTGGTAGGCGTAACCTTGGTCCGGGAGAGATTCCAAACCCTGCAGCCGCGCACCAGTTCCGAGGCTCTGACCGGGGAAAAGCTCAGTTTGAAGATTACCGACCGGGTCAGCTTCGACCACCAATTGAACTTCTATCCCGGTCTGAGTCGCGCAGGCGAGTACCGGCTCGACGGCAGCCTGTTGCTCAGTACGCACATTGTCTCCTGGCTGTCGCTGACGACCGGCGTCACGGATCACTACCTGAGTCAGCCCCTAGGCGGACACCACAACAACGAAACCCTCCTGACCACAGGACTGGGATTCAACTTCGGAAAGTAATAACGACACGCTTTACGGAGCTTGGAGCAAAGGCAAAAGCAAGCTGAAGTTCCGCCCCCCGCCTTCCCCTTTACTGGCTTCCCCTAGCGGGTCGCGACCGGGGCGGGGGCGCAGACCTCTTCGGTTTTCACCAGGCGCACGCCCGCGGCGACCATTTCCTCGATGGCCCTCCGGCCGCCCTCCTCGGTAATGGGCTTGACGGCGTCGACGACCAGGTCGACGGGCAGACTGAGCTGGCGCAGGGCGAGGACGGAGTCGCGAACGCAGTACTCGGTGGCCACACCGAACACCACGAAGTGGCAGGGGCCGAGCGCCGCGATGATGGCGTCAAAGTTGGGATTGCCGGCCACCGAGTAGTCAGTCTTCTCGATCTCGATCACGAACTGCCCTTCCCACTTCGTGGGCGGCCTGAAGGAACCGGGGCGGTTCGGGATGACAGTCTCTGAGGCGAACTGCGTCTCCGGAATCCGGCGCTGGCCCGGCGTGCCGACCACGCAATGCGGCGGCCACCGGGCGAAACTCGGGTCGTCCGGCTGGTGCGCGTCGGCCGAAGAGAGCACGGGGATGCGGTTCTCCCCTGCGTACGTCATCAGCCTCCTGAGATTGGGGACGATGGTTTCGGCGCCGGGCACGTAGAGTGCGCCCGAGGGATCCATGAAGTCCACCTGCGTGTCGACGTCGAGGAAGACCAGCGTCTCGCTCATGGCGGCGTCGGCGGGAACGCGGGAGGCTTTCGAAATTTCCGGAGCAATGACGTAGTGCTTCCGCACTTCTTCGAGCAAACGTTCGAGCGCCGCGCTGTTCGCCACCGGGTAACGCGGGCCGTCGTGCAGCGGCTTATAACGCTCGGGCAGCCGCTCGAGGTTCCAGAGCGTCCTCGAGCGGATTTCCGGCAGCGTCGGACGCGCGTCGACGCGCCGGCCTTCGCGCATCATGAGATCGAGCAGCGGCGCGGCCTCCGGGTAGTTCTCACTCGCGCGCGCAATGAGGTCGTGATGGAATTCCTCCCGCTCGCCCCGGGGCTCCCGGCCGTCGCCCCCCTTGCCCTTTCCGGCGACGGGCCGCGAAAACCGAAAGACCTGCTTGCGGCCGGGCCAGTGGGCTTTCTTCTCGCTGAACTTGGTCTTGTACTCGACGTGGCCGTCGCGCTCGACCTCCACCAGCTTGTAAACCACGCCCAGCGCCGGGACGTCGCGCGACGTGGCCAGATCGGTGCCCACGCCGAAGGCATCGATCGGCGCGCCTTTCGCCACCAACTCCTCGATCTTGTATTCATTCAGGTCGCCGCTGGCAAAGATGATAGTATCGCGAAGCCCGTGGCGGTCGAGGATCTGGCGCACCTGCCGGCTCTTTTCGAGCAAATCACCGCTGTCCAGGCGGACGCCTTTGATCTTCCGCCCGAGCTTCGCGGCGGTCTCAGCGCCGGCCAGCGAGTCGTAGGTGTCAATCAGCAGGATCGCGGTCTCGGGAAAAGTGTCGAGCAGGGCTTGAAAGGCTTCACGCTCGGTGGGAAAAACCTGCGTCCAGGAGTGCGCTGCGGTGCCCGCCAGCGGCACGCCGTAGAGATACCCGGTGAGCACGTTGGACGTGCCGGCGCATCCGCCCACGTAAGCCGCCCGTGCCGCACGCACGCCCGCCTGCGGTCCCTGGGCGCGCCGCGTGCCGAATTCCCACACTGGCCGGCCGCGCGCCGCCGTCACCACGCGCGCCGCCTTCGAGGCCACCGCGGTCTCGAAGTTGATGACCGAGAGGAGGTAGGTCTCGATCACCTGGGCCTCGGCCACCGGCGCCGTCACCTGCAGGATCGGCTCGCCGCCGAAGACCAGCGTCCCCTCCGGGATGGCGCGCACCTCACCCGTAAACCGGAACTGGCGCAGGTAACGGAAAAAGGAATCCGAGACGGTGCGGAAGGCCGGCTGCTCGCGCAGGAAGCGTACGTCATCGTCGGTGAAGCGCAGGTTTTCCAGGTACCCGAGCGCCGAATCGAGCCCCGCCGCCACCAGGTATCCGCGCTCGGGCGGCAACTGGCGCACAAAAAGCTCGAACGTGGCCCGGCAGTCGATACGATGCTCAAAGTAGGCCGCCGCCATGGTGAGCTCGTAGAGGTCCACCAGCAGGGCGCGATTGTTGTAAGTCTCGAGCATCCGAGCGGTCACCTCACGAATGTAAGCAATGACCAGTATGGTTTCCGCCTCAAGGCGTGTCAAGTCGAGGGGGATTACGGGACGACCGGGATGGGCCGTTGACAAAAAGGGGAAACAACATCAACCGCGGCGCATCCAATTTCATTGTGGCGACGAAGGAAATGCCCTCTGCTGGCTTGGTCCTGGCGGTCGTGACGCTGGGCTCCGCGCTCGCGGCGACGGCGCAGGATCCGCCTCCGCAACGCACCGCGGACCTCCGAGGCGAAGTAGCCAACCAGCAAGGCGAGCCCGTCGCCGGCGCTCGGTGTACGTTAACCGGAGCTCTTCTTGCCAGCCCCGGCATCTCGGTTACAAGCAACGCCAAGGGTCAATTTGCCTTGCCGGGCTTGGCGCCCGGCAGCTATACGTTGACCTGCGCCGCCATGGGATATCGGCCGGTGGTGCAAGAGGGGATCGAGATGGCGGGGGAGCCAGTCTCCGTGCAGGTGGTCTTACCGACTGAAACCGTCCTGCGGCAAACGATCGAGGTGCGGTCGACCCCGTCCACCGTCACCCAGGAGAGCACCGCTCCGCCCGCAACGCTGACTTCCCAGCAACTGTTCACCCTGCCGCTGACCGAGCAAAAATTCGAGGCCGCGCTGCCACTGGTCCCCGGCGTCGTGCGGACTCCTGACGGCAGAATCGGAATCAAGGGCGAGGTGGAGACCCAAGGCATCCTGCTGGTGGATTCGGCGGAAACGGTCGATCCCGTCACGGGGAGCTTTACGATTGACGTGCCCGTCGCCGCGATCGAATCCCTCAACGTTTATAAGACTCCTTACCAGGCCCAGTACGGAGGCTTTTCGGGCGGCCTGACCGCCATCGAAACCAAACCGCCGTCCAGCAAGTGGGACTTCGACTTCTACGATTTCATGCCGGACTTTCGCGGCAAGAGCGGCCACCTGGTGGGCGTCGCCGACGTCAAGCCCAAGCTTTACCTTACTGGCCCGCTGTGGCCGAACAAGCTTAACTTTGCCGAAGCTTTTACCTGGGAAGTGATCAAGCAGCCGGTCAGGGGCTTGGCCTGGCCCCACAACGAAACCAAGACGCAGGGCTTCACCTCTTTCACGAATTTCCAATACATCGTGTCTGCACGACAACTATTGACGGCGAGCGTGGACGTGTTCCCGCTGCGGCGCGAGTTCGCCAACATCAACTCGCTGGTACCGCAACCGGCCTCTTCAAACTACGGTCAGAGCGGCTACGCCGTAGGGGTCACAGACCGCTACCTGGCGGCCTCAGGCGGTATCCTGACCACGCTCGTGAAATACACCCGCTTTTCGAGTTATGCCCACGGTCAGGGACCTGAGGACATGCTCGTGACGCCCAACGGCTGGGGCGGCAATTTCTTTGACGCCTGGGCCAGAACGGCGGACCAGGAGGAAGCGATCGAGAGCTTTCGCTTTCCCCGGAAGCAATGGCTCGGTCAGCACGAAGTGATGCTGGGCGGGGGCTTCGTTCACCGCTCGTATCACGGGGACAGCGTCTCGCGGCCGGTGTTGCTCGAGAGGCAGGACGGGTCGCTGGCGGAGCGGATCGACTTTACAGGTCCGGCGACGCCTGCGACCAAGGACACGGAGTTCGCGGCGTTCGCGCAAGACCACTGGGCTCTCAATGGCCAGTGGGCGCTCGACGTGGGGTTGCGACTCTCCGGTGAAACTTTCGGGGCGCGAACGGCTTTGGGGCCGAGGCTGGGTCTTCTCTATTCGCCGGGCGGCAACGGGAAGACCATCTTTCGCGCCGGCGTAGGAGCCTTTCACGATCGCGTTCCACTGCTGGCCTCGAGCTTTACCCAGAATCCCGCGCGCATCGTGCAACTGTTGGACGCCCAAGGCGCGGCGCTGGGTCCCCCGGTCACCCTGCGGAACGCTTACCTGAACGTGGAGAGCGGCGCGGGTCCCCTCTTCTCCGCCCGCGACCTGAAGACCACACCTTACAACCTGACGTGGAGCCTGGAGGCGGACCGCGATTTGCGTCCCAACCTCGTCGCGCGAGTGAGTTATCTTTCCAGCCGGACTTTCAAGCAATTTGTGATCGATCCCGAGCTGGGGTCCGCGGCGAATTCATTGCTTCTGCTCACGAACTCGGGCGAGAACCGTTACTACGAATTCGAATCCACGCTCCGCTTCCGGCCCAGGGAGCGCTCCGAGCTCAATATTTCCTACGTCCACAGCCGCACGCAGGGCAACCTGAACAGTCTCGCGCGAATCTTTGTGCCCTTCGAGCAACCGGTCATCGTGCCGGACGTTTTCGCGGCGTCGCCCTTCGACACGCCCAACCGGCTGATCGGGTGGGGAACCTTCCGGATACCCTGGGAGATCACGGCCAGTCCTGTGCTGGACCTGCACACGGGATTCCCTTATTCCAATATCGATATGCTCGAGAATTACGTCGGCAAGCCGAACACCCAGCGATTTCCCGCCTTCTTTTCAATCGACGTGAAGCTCACCAAGGACTTCCGTGTGCCGGGCATCCCTTGGGTGAAGCAGCACAAGCTTCGCGGCGGCTTGAGCATATTCAACATCACCGACCGCGCCAATCCCCGCGACGTGTTCAACAACGTCTCCTCGCCGTTCTTCGGCCACTTCGTTGGCATCCAGCACCGGTTCTTCGAGGGGGACGTCGACCTGGTGTTCTAATCCTACCGGCGCGTCACACGCATAGCTGGGGGTCAGCTGTTCGCCGATTAAGCTAAACCAGCCTTACTGCGGCCCACTGAAACTCAGGCCCGATGCCCGGACGGATCGAGAGAGGGTCGATTCTTCACGTTACGGGCGCGCGGTGCAGCATGTGTTCAATTCCAAGTTCGCGCCCGAACCGCTGCACGCTTGCCTGATCGCAGTTGCTGAGTAATGCGCTCAAATCGCTCGCCGAACGCAAATTCTGGAATCTCTTCTTCGGCGCAAGATACACAACAACCGGCTTGTTCTGGCGGATCATGTTAATCACGCTGTTCAACGTTCCCTTGCTCTCCCCGTCCCAGAGCATGAGTCCGTACGCGGCCTCATCGACCATCGCCAGGTCTTTCGTCGAGTAGTACGCAAACCCACGAGCCCCCGGAGGAGCGGCAATTTCGCGTGTGGGCCAGCCCGCGACGTTGTTGCGGCACTCGCCGACCATGCAGTGGACAATAACGTTTCGGTATCCCCTCTCGGCGAGATATCGCTGCACAGCCTTGTCCGCGCCGTTTGCGTCTCCGACTAGTATCGTGAAGCCTTTTTCGATCATCGTGTCGATCCGAAGCTTTACGTCGGCGTTCAGCCGCGAGAGCCGTCGAGATCCGGCGATCAAAACGTTCCTCATACGCGAGCCCGCGTTTTCGTCATGACCAGCATCAGAACTGCCGCCGCACCGCCCGCGAGGAGAGCCTGTGCCACCACCGTTGCCGTAGCGCCCGAACGATACAAGTCATCGACGAGCAAGATTGGTTTTCCAGCAACTTCAGCGCCATCGACTTTGAAGGCATCTTCAAGGAGCTTGAGCCGCTGCGAATATTCGAACACATTCTTCAACTCCGGCGTGTCCTCGATCTTGCTCACTGCTGTCGTGTCTACCGGTTTCGACGGCCGTGCACCGATCGCCCTCGCGATCTCCACTACCGGCTGTCGAATGACGGATTCCAACCTCGTAGGAATTCTACCGCAGTGTCCGCGATGGAATCGAGCGTGTTCCTGTCGTTCAGTTCTTCAAACGGAACACGAGCTCGCCCAGGTCGGTCCGTTTCGTGTCGAATTGCGGATTCCCGAACGAGTCGTATCCCAGAAATGCGCTGCTCAGCGTGTGCCGTCGTTCGAGAACGTACCCCTCCGCCCACGGTCCGGGCAACTTCATCGGGTCGATCTTGACGACCGGCATCGCGCGGGATTGTACCACTGTGTTGTCGGAACCAGTGCATGCTTATCCCACGCACGCCAGGGCAACCCCGCCACACACCAGCAGGACGCCGGCCCACCGCATTCGTGTGACGCGCTCGCCCAGCAGAAATTTCGCGCCGAGCGCGCCGACCATATAGTTTGAGGCCGTGACGGGAACAACAAGGCTGACATCTGCCCAGGAGAGGACCGCGAGGAATGAGAAGAAC
>QHZK01000505.1 GCA_003224635.1 Acidobacteriota bacterium
AGCGCCGAGTTCGCGCGCATCGGCTATTACAACACCATCACCAAACGCGGGACCAACCAATATCACGGCGAGGCTTCTTACTACCACCGGAATTCGGCCTTGGGGGCGCGAGGGTTTTTCGAAAACCAGAAGCCCTTGAAGCTGTATCACACGTTCAACCTGAGCGGCTCGGGTCCGATTATCAGAGACAGGACGTTTTTCTACGGCCTGTGGAACGCCGAGCGGGTGCCCGAGCATACGTTCTTCCTGGACAACGTGCCTACGGACCAGATGCGGAACGGCGACTTCTCGAGCTTTGCGACGATCGTGGACCCGCTCACAGGCCAGCCGTTCTCCGAAAACATGATCCTCCCGCCGCGCCTCAACACTGTGTCGCTGGCGGTGCAGGACCAGTACTACCACCGCGCTAATATGGGTACCCCTGACAGCTTCGTCAAGAACTTCGGATGGGTTTTCCCCTACCCGGAGGACCAGTACCATGCCGACGTCCTGGTCACACGCATCGACCACAAGATCTCGGAGAAAAACTCCATTTATGGCCGCTACTCCGGTTACTGGCCGCGCTACGTCCTGAATAACGGAGACCTGCCAGACTTAAATTGGACGAGGCTGCGCCAAAGCCACTCCTGGGCAGTTGTTGACACCCACTTTTTCTCTCCGAACCTGGTGAACACGTTCACGTTTGGAGGGAACCGCGACAGGATCGTTGACGGGACCAAGGTGAACGGTTATCAGCCGCTCACGGGAGACAAGGTGGTCGCAGGTATCGGGCTTCAGGGCGTAAATCCCAAGGGCTATTCGGCCATGGGATTCCCTTCCATGTACTTTGACAGCGTCACGAGTCTGGTCCAGCAACCCGGTGGCAGCCGGGACGCCTCAGAGCTTCAGGAAAACTGGACTTTCGCTGATTCGGTGAACTGGGCGAAGGGCCGACACGTGGTGAAGTTCGGAGGAGAGCTCCGGGCCTACATGGATTTCAACACCTACATCCCGGAGGGCTCTTACGGCATTTTTAATTTCGACGGCCGCTTTACCGGCAACGACTACGCGGACTTTCTGCTGGGATTGCCAGCCACCAGCACGAGGCTGGACCCGTTCACCGACAGGACGCTTTGGTCCAGGGAGTCGGGCCTTTTCGTGACGGACGCATTCAAGGTCAACCGCCGCCTGACTCTCGATCTGGGGATGCGTTGGGACTATTTCACCTCGCCGAGGTATGACGATGGTCTGGACTACAACTGGGACCCATCCACGGGCGACGTGGTCGTGCCGCAGGCAGCTCTAAACAAGATCAGTCCTCTCTACCCCAGCAGCATCACGGTGACGGCAGGTCACCCAGTTCCCCATCCCTCGAAGAAGAACCTCGTGCCGCGTCTGGGCGCAGCTTATCGGATCACGGACAAAACGGTGGTGCGCGGAGCCTACGGGATCTTTACCGAAGCGCCGCCGAACACGCCTTTGTTTTCGTTCGTGCACACGGCGGGCGGACCTTTCGGGCTCGCGGAGACGTATGTCAATAGCTTCCAAAACGGACAGCCGCTTTTTGCTTTCCCCGATCCGTTTCCCGCCAACCTGGGACTTGCCCAGATTCCTTCGCAGAGCGTCGAAGGCTTCCCCTTCCAGACGCGGAATGGGCGCATCCATCAGTTCAATCTGACCGTCGAGCGCCAGGTTCGTGACATCGGGTTCCGCTTGTCCTACGTGGGCTCGCGGAGTACCGGCTTGAACTACTCGCTGGAGATCAACAAGCCTCAGCCCAGCCTGATCCAATTTACCGACAGTCGGCGCCCCTGGCCTCAATTTCAAAGTGTCAGCTACTGGCGGCAGAATGGGGCCGCCCATTACGACTCGCTTACTCTCGACGCCCAGCGCAAAGTGGGACAGGTTAAGTTGGATTGGTTCTGGACTTGGGCAAATAACCTGGACACTCTCGAGCTCATCGACCCCTACGGCGACTCGCTCCGCGAAAATCCCTACGCCCCGCCCCCGTGGAACCACGACTTCGTAACTCCCCGTCACCGCGTTGTCTTTAACACCGCTTGGGACGTTCCTGTCGGACGCGGACGCCCGCACCTCGCGAACTTGCCCGGCGCTTTGGACAAGGTCATCGGCGGCTGGACCCTTTACTCGGTAGCGTTTTTTCAGACTGGCCAGTGGTTTACTCCAACCTTCGATCAGTCGGACCCCTCCAATACGAACACCTTCGGCGGACTTCCGGACCGCGTTGCCAATGGAAATCTCCCTCCCAGCCGGCGCAGCGTCAGCCATTGGTTCGATGCCAGCGCCTTTGAGGTCCCCCCGGCCAACACCGGTCGGTTCGGGAACAGTGGCGTCAACATCCTGGAAGGGCCTGGACTGAACACCATCAACCTGACGATTCGGAAACGCCTCCTTCTGACCGAACGATGGCACTTTGACCTGATGGCGATGTGCGGGAACCTTTTCAATCATCCCAACTTCTCCAAACCTTCGGCCGATATCGAGGTGCCGGACCAGGTGGGAGTGATCGGCGCCCAACACGACCGCTTCTTCAGCGGGGAGAAGAGCGGTGCCCGGGTCATCGAGTTGCGGGGACGACTGGAGTTTTGAAGCCCACCCCGCAGGTTTCACCGGAGGAACCGGAGGAAACCGGAGGAGCGGAGGCTTGACAATACCGCTCCCGAATGGTACACCCGATAGGGCTTCAAGCAAAAGATTCTCTATGGCGTCGGGTATCGGGTCCGGGGCGAGAGGAGTACCTACGATGGCGATCTCTCGGCAGCGCGCTGGTCGAACTTCAACTGGCAAATTGGCTCGCTTTGCTGTGCTCGTCGGCGCGCTCGTGGTCCTGTGGCCGCAGCGGGCACCTAGCCAGCAAGTGTCGGGGACGATCACAGGTTACGTCACCGACCAATCCGGCTCCGCCGTGCCGGGAGCGACCGTCACAGCCACCAACGTGTTGACCGGGGTGGCAAACAAGCGTTCCACGGAATCGAGCGGTCTGTACGTTTTCACGAACTTGGTCCCTGGCACCTACATGGTGCACGTCGAGGCGCCGGGGTTCCAAAAG
>QHZK01000514.1 GCA_003224635.1 Acidobacteriota bacterium
ATCGCCGTCACCAGCTCCGGCCTCGAACGGTCCACGTCCGTGTCTTCGATACGCAGGATGAACACACCCCCGTGATGGCGCGCGAAGAGCCAGTTGTAAAGCGCGGTGCGCGCGCCGCCCACGTGCAGGTAGCCGGTGGGCGAAGGAGCGAAGCGAACTCGAACGTCAGGCATCGATTTCACGTCTACGCGCCTTCACGAACTGGGAATGACGCGAATAAATTCTTGCCGATGGTCGGCTGGCGCAATTGGACCCTTGTATGCGTTATAACACGAACGGGTCCCCGGCGACGATCAGTTGATGACCCCTGTCAGCCCGCCGTCCACGCGCAGGTTCGCACCATTGATGTATCCGGCCAGGGGGCTGGCAAGAAAGGTGACGAGGTGGGCCACGTCCTCGACTTGGCCCAATCGGCCCGACGGGTTCTTGAGGGGGCCTTCGAGCAGCCGTCGCTCGATCTCGGCCCAGTCCGTCCCCCACCCCTGGGTGGCGGCGAAGGCAAGGACCAGATCTCTCCATCCGGGTGTGAGAATGGGACCTGGGCTGACGGTGTTGACGGTGATGCCAGTCCCTGCGAGCTCCCTCGCCAGGCTGACGGTGACGCTCATGGTGGCGGCCTTAGTCGCCGAGTAGTCAGGCATCACGGGGGACGGTGACGTGGCGATCGTGCTGGCTACTTGAATGATGCGTCCCCAGCCGACCTGCTTCATCTGCGGCGCGAGCAACCGGACCATGCGCACCATCGAGACCACGTTAGTGTTGTAAATCTCCGGCCACTCGCCGGGGGATGTGTTGGTCCAGCCGCGAAACGGGAACTCGCCCGCGTTGTTAACCAGGATATCGACGCCGCCCAGAGCCGCGAGCGCTTGCGTCGCTACTTCCCTGGCCCCGGCATCAGTCGCGAGGTCGCCCAAGGCGACGAAGGCTTTCCCGCCACTGGCCGCGATCTCGCTGGCCACGCGCTGAGCGCGCTCCCGGCTCCGGCCGTGCACGACCACCGCTACACCTTCTTCGGCCAGCGCGCGTGCGACGCCCTCGCCGATGCCGCTGCTGCTTCCGGTAACCAAGGCGCGCTTGCCTTCGAGCTGCAGGTTCATGCCGGCTCTCCTCCTGCGGGTTGGTCGCACGGTCCTCGAACTCCGAAGGTAGCGCATATCCACGGCTCCCGCGCCCGGCCTCCAGTTGGCGGTTTCACAATTCAAGCCTCTCTCTCAGTTTGAACAACTTCCGTGTCACTGGGCGCGTCGTAAGCTCGATTAACAGAGTATCAGTGTTGTGGGTCGCCAGCCTCCTCCTTGAGAGGACCCTTGGTGGCAAGCAACCAACATTTTAGGACGAAGTCCCTGCGTGGGTTTCGAAACCTGCCGCCAAGGCGAAGGGATGGCGTCGACAGGCGAGCGTTCGAGGCCAGCCTCAGCTTTTGTTTATCGTTCGCAGAAAATCCGTTTGGCCAAGGCTTTTTTATCCCTCCCAAAAAAACTATTTGTTTGACGCAGAAGTGTGACTCACCTATCGTGACGTTGCTGGTCATTAACCAAAAAAAGAGGACGTCGCAATGTCAGATATGACAAATCCCGATGTGATTTCGGCTGCGAGGGGAGAAGGGACGTCGAAGCCGATAGGCGTCTCCCGAACTGTGCGGATGGTTTTGTTGGGCGTTTGTCTGGTATGCTGCTCGGCTTCCGCGATGCGGGCGCAGGCGCAGGATCAAGCCGGCACGGGCGCGACTTCGCCTGACCTGGCGCGGCGTGTCGATGATCTCCAGAAGCAGATTGAGCAACTCCAAGGCGAGCTCGCCATGGTGAAGAAGCAACTGAGCGAATCTTCTCCTACTGCGGCGGTCGCGCCTTCGGCGGCCCCCGGCGCCGGGGCTGCCTCCTCCTCGGCCCCGGCGCAGTCTGCGGCGCCGGGTCAGCCCGCGGCCGGCACGCCGGCGCCAACCGCTCCTGCCGCCCCCACAATGGCCAGCCTGCTCGGTCCGTTGAACGTCACGGGGTTTGTGGACGGCTACTACGGCTACAACTTCGAGCATCCACACACCGTGCCATGTCCCGCCAACACTGTTCCGAGCGGCCTCAACACGTCGTGTTCGGCGTTCCGCGCCTTTGACGGTCCCTCGCAGCAACTCGGTCTGAACATGGTCGAGCTGATCCTCGACAAACCCCCCGACGCCAACAACAGCCGCATCGGATATCACCTTGCCTTCGGATTCGGAAACGCCATGAACGTGGTCAACGGCAGCGATCCCGGCGGTCTGGGTTTTGCCCAGTACATCAAGGAGGCCTACGGGTCGTACCTGGCTCCGGTCGGGAAGGGCCTGCAACTGGACTTCGGGAAATTCGTCACGCAGCACGGCGCCGAGGTGATCGAGAGCAAGGACAACTGGAACTACTCGCGCGGCCTGCTGTTCACCTATGCGATCCCGTTCTACCACTTCGGCCTGCGCAGCAAGTACGTGTTCAACGACAAATACCAGTTCTCAGCCTATCTGGTGAACGGCTGGAACAACATCATCGACAACAACACGGGAAAGACGCTCGGTCTCCAGTTTGGGTGGAACCCTACGAAGAAAGTCGCCATCGTGCAGAACTATATGGTCGGGCCGGAACAAGTCCCAGCCCAGATCAACTACCTCAGCAGCGTGCGCCAACTCTGGGATACGGTCGTGACCTACTCACCGACGTCGAAACTCGCCTTGATGTGGAACTACGACTATGGGCGCGGGGATCGTATCTTGGGCGTGCCAGATCCCGCCTTCTGGACCGGGATCGCGGGCTATGTCAAATACGCCTTCAACGACAAGTACGCGCTGGCGACGCGCTACGAATACTATGACGACCACAACGGTTTTACGACCGGCACGCTGGTCGGCCAGCA
>QHZK01000515.1 GCA_003224635.1 Acidobacteriota bacterium
TCCATCCTGGCCTACGGGCTGTTCTATCCAGCCGTGGAATTCCTGGGCGTGGCAGCCGTGGCGATCATCCTGTATCTCGGCGGCGGCTTGAGCCTCGACGGCGCGGTCACGGTCGGCACGGCGATCGCGTTTATCCAGTACTCGCAGCGCTTCTTTCGTCCGATCCAGGACTTGAGCGACAAGTACAACATCCTTCAGGCCGCGATGGCGAGCTCCGAGCGGATCTTCAAGCTGCTGGATACTCCGGTGGCCATCGCCGATCCCGCGGAGCCCGTTCCGCTGGCCGCGGCAGGGGAGGGCTCCGGCGTTCCGACTGACGGCGGCCGCCGTCAAGGACCGGAGATTCATCCTTCGGCAGAAGCGGCAAGCGCTCCCGTGCCTCCTCGGGCTGAGTTCCGCTCGGTGAGCTTCGCCTACCAGGGCGACCACCGCGTCATCGAAAACGTTTCCTTCTCGATCGAGCAGGGTGAGACGGTCGCCGTCGTCGGCCATACCGGCGCCGGCAAGACCACGCTGACCAGCCTGCTGCTGCGCTTCTACGACGTCCAGGAGGGCAGCGTGCTGCTCGACGGAGTTGACATCCGCCGCCTGCGCCTGCGCGACCTCCGCCGGAACTTCGGCATGGTCTTGCAGGACCCTTTCCTGTTCTCGGGGACCGTCGCCTCAAACATCCGGCTGGGCACGGGCTGGATCACCGACGAGCAAATGCGCGAGGCGGCGCGCCAGGTGAACATCCTCGACTTCATTGAGAGTCTTCCGAAAGGCTTTGACGAACCCGTGAAGGAGCGCGGCGCAACGCTCTCCGTGGGGCAGAAGCAATTGCTCTCCTTCGCGCGCGCGCTGGCCCACGACCCCAAGGTTCTCATCCTGGACGAGGCCACTTCGAGCGTCGATACGGAGACGGAGTATCTGATCCGCGAGGGACTGCGCCGCTTGATCCAGGACCGCACCTCGCTGGTCATCGCGCACCGGCTGTCCACCATCCAGAACGCCTCGAAGATCATCGTCATGCACAAGGGACGCGTGCGCGAGGTCGGCACGCATCAGGAGCTGATCGAGAGGCGCGGCATCTACTACAAGCTTTACCAGCTCCAGTACAAGGACCAGGAATTGCCGGCCGTCCGCCGCCCCTCGCCCGGCACCGACTACGCGCGGCCGGTCGAGGACCGTCGGGGACGTTAGCGCGGCCGTGGGCCGCAACCAATAGGAGATTCTCTGCGGCCTCCGTGCCTCCAAAGCTTCAACACTGAGGTCACGGAGATACTCCGTGCGCTCCGTGTTGAGGGTTTGAGGGTCGCAGAGTACACGGAGCCGCTGCCTGGAGATGAAGACGTTGATCCACACTTAAGGGGAAGAATCTTAGCACGGAGCGAAGAAATTTCGCCTTTAGTACAGAGCGCGGAAGAGTGAGCGGATGTCGAAGACTTGCCTGATGATCGTGGCGGGGGAGCGGTCCGGCGACGTTTACGGCGCGCGCCTGGCGACCGCGCTTAAACAGCGGCTGCCCGAGATCGAACTCTTCGGCTGCGGCGGCGAGGCCATGCGCCACGCCGGAGTCGAAACCACAGTGGACGCCCGCCAGTTCGCCATGGTTGGCATCACGGAGGTGATCTCAGGTCTGCCGCGGGCCTATCGCGCTTTCCACGAGCTGCTCGATGAAACTGACCGCCGCCGGCCTAAGCTCGCTGTCCTTATTGACTCCCCCAGCCTCAACCTTCGGCTGGCGAAGCAGCTCAAGAGGCGAAGAATTACCGTGGCTTACTTCGTGAGCCCCCAAATCTGGGCCTGGAAGCGCTGGAGGCTGGGACAGCTCAAGACTCGGATTGACAAGATGCTGTGCATCTTCGACTTCGAGGAGGGTATTTACCAGCGGGCCGGGATCCCGGTCGAGTACGTGGGACACCCGCTCGTCGATACGGTTGAGGCGAGCCTGACGCGAGAAGTCTTCTTCGCGCAGGCAGGTCTCGACCCGGACACGCCGACCGTGGCGCTTCTGCCTGGCAGCCGGGAAATCGAGGTGTCCCTCATCCTTCCCACGATGCTTAAAGCCGCAGCGCAACTGGCGCGAGCGCGACCTGTCCAGTTTGTGATTGCGGCGGCTGCGACGATTGATCCGGCGTGGTTGGAATCGACATTTCTGAAGCGAGACCCAACTAGGGCAACCCTCCGCAAGATGGCCAATGAGGCTGTGCGACAAGCTATCATCAACCCGGTACGGCTGGCCCGCCACCGAGTGAAGACGTCCGCCGGCGTCCCCGACGCCTTAGGGGACGCGCTCCCTTCTCTTGACGCGGCTTGGTGGCAGCCCGGCCTTGAAAGGCACACGGTTTCAGGGGCTGCCGTTTGTACCATCACTCATTCAACCTATGACGCCCTGCGCCACTCTGACGTGGCTGTCGTCGCCAGCGGCACCGCGACGGTCGAAGCGGCCTTGCTCGAGCGCCCCATGGTGGTGGTCTACCGGGTGGCGCCGCTCACCGGGTTCCTCGCCAGGTTCATGGTCAGCGTGCCGCACTACAGCATGGTCAATCTGCTGGCCGGAAAGGCCGTGGTGCCGGAGCTCATCCAGAGCGACTTCACGGCGGAAAAGGTGGCGGCCCAGGTAGGCCACCTGCTCGACCACGCCGAGGCTCGCGAGACCATGAAGGCCGAGCTGCGGACGCTCAAATCGCGTTTGGGCTTCGGAGGCGCGATCGAGCGCGCCGCCGATGCCGTAGTCCGCATGCTCGAGCCGTCCAGGGCGAGCGTGAGCGCTGCCCAGGTCGTGGGCGAAGCGTTGCCTCCGTAGAGACGTTACGCCGGAACGTCTCCTCTCTGGAGACGGTTTGCCGGGCGATCTGTGCGGGATTACAAACGTAGCCTTGCAGCCTTTTTGCAGAGCAAGGCGCGCGGGATACAACTAACGGGTCAGAGGCCCAATCCAACCTAAAGTGGGCCTAGAGTGGGGAAAATCGATGAGCGAAAACAACCGGGGTGACCGATGAACGGTGCGCAAAGGGCCGCGGCCCGCAGCGCGTCACCGCCGGGCTGTCATTCTGAGCGGAGCGTAGCGAAGCGAAGAATCCCGGCATTTCCCAGAA
>QHZK01000504.1 GCA_003224635.1 Acidobacteriota bacterium
CAAGAAGATGGTCCGTCGAGTCTTCTGCGGACTCGATGTGGCCGTAAAGCATGGTGGCGTTCGAGTGGAGGCCCAGCTCGTGCGCCGTGCGATGGACCTGCAGCCAAGTGTGCGCGCCGATCTTGTGGTCGCAGATCACGCGGCGAACGGCAGGCGCGAAGATTTCCGCCCCTCCGCCCGGCAGCGAGCCTAGTCCAGCCTCCTTCAGCTTCTCGAGGATTTCGCGGATCGAGAGCCGGGTGACGTGCGAGTAGTAGCCGATCTCGACCGCCGTGAAGGCCTTCAAGTGGACGCTCGGGAAGCGTTCCTTGAGGCCGCGAATCAGGTCCACGTAGTACTGGAACGGCAGGTCCGGGTGCAGGCCGCCGACGATGTGAAACTCGGTGACGGCTTCCGTCCAGCCTTGGCCGGCAAGGCGGAAAGCCTCGTCGAGCGCCATCGTATAGGCGCCCGGCGCGTCCGGTTTGCGTCCGAAGGCGCACAACCGGCAACTGGCGACGCAAACGTTGGTGGGATTGATGTGCCGGTTGACGTTGAAATACGTGCGATTGCCGTGGAGCTTCTCGCGGACGTAATTGGCGAGGTACCCGATGGCGAGCAGGTCGCTCGACCGGTAAAGCGAGACGCCATCCCTGAACTCGAGCCGCTCGCCCCCAAGAACCTTTTGGGCGATGGGTTCGAGGTTCGAATCTTCAAACCTTAACTGGCCGGTTGACAACAGATTAGGGCCCCTCTTCCGGGCGTATGTTGGCGTTCCGGCGCGTCCGGTCAAAACTCGCATGTCCGCCCTCAAAACTGAACTCGCAAAGCCGCGAGAAACCAGTCTACGATGGCGCCTCCGTCTTTGCAACCTCCCCCTGAAAAAGGGCATCCATTGTTGGTTAGTCCAGGTCTCTAAGCCCGTGACGTTGGGGCGTCGTGTGAGCAATTTTGAGGCCATCGCCATGGCATCAATCTTGCCTCACTGTGGCCACCCGCAAGACCTGCGTGGACCGGGGGGTAAGGGGGCTTGACAGCGGGTTTAAGATAGGCTTTCGGGACGCGCCGAGACCGGCGCAAGCATGTTGCCTGCGCCAGCGGGCTCGACGAGCGCGTTTCAAGAGTATGAATGGAAACCCAACACTGGCTTCGATAGAAATGCGGATGGCCGAGCGCCGGGGACCGCGGGAACGAGCCTCCGGCAGTGAACTCACCCTGGCATCGATGGAAACGCGCCTGACCGAGCCTCGGTACGAGGCGGCGTTTTTCTACGGGCTTTTTTTGCGCGGCCACCCGGTCGAAAAGCTCCGGCGGGACATTGACGTCCCGCCTCAGGTCCTGGAGCGCTGGAAACGCCTGGCCATTCGTGATCCCTGGTACCATACTACCGTCCAGCGAATCCTCGCTTACCGCAAAAACGTCCTCGCCATCTTTGATTCCCTGGTCTTCAAGGAAATGGACCGTCCCACCCGAGTTCAATAAGAGAGTCGAAAAGTCAAAAGTCAGTTGAAAGTCGAAGGAGGGTGGTTGAGGAGCCGTTTGACTATTAAACTTTCGACTTTTGACTTTCGACTCTTGTTTCAATGGCCCCGTAAAATGTCCGCCGCCCAGGTGACGAAGAACAGCACGCTGATGTAGCCGTTGACGGCGAAGAACGCCGCATTCACGCGCGACAGGTCGGAAGGTTTCACTAGAGCGTGCTCGTAGGCGAGCAGAGCGGCGACGGCAACGAGTCCTGCGAGCGCCATCCAACCCAGGTGTTCCATGCGCGCCACGCCGAGCAGCAGGGCCAGCATCGCCAAGTGCAACGCTGCCGAGGCACAGAGCGCGGCTGGTATCCCGTAGCGCCTCGGAAGTGAGTCAAGGCCCTGCTCGCGATCGAAGTCCACGTCCTGGCAGGCGTAGATGATGTCGAAGCCCGCCACCCAGAGGGCCACCGCCGCGCCCAGCACCAGGATGCTGGCCCGCAAGTCGCCCCGCAAGGCAATCCAGGCCGCAACGGGCGACATCCCGAGACAGATCCCGAGCACCAGGTGCGACAGCCAGGTGAAACGCTTGGTGTAAGAGTAGCCGAGCAGTACGGCCATCGCCACGGGAGACAGTTTGAACGCCAGCGGGTCCAGCTCGTAGGCGGCAAGGACCACGAGAGCGCAGGAGACCACCGTGAAGCCCACGGCAAATCGCAGGCTGAGCTCGCCCGCCGGCAAGGCGCGCATTTTCGTCCGGGGATTCAGCGCGTCGAATTCGAGGTCGGCGATGCGGTTAAACGTCATCGCGGCGCTGCGCGCTCCCACCATGGCGACGATCAGCCAGAAGAGTTGCGGGAGTGTGGGCCAGCCGCGCACCGCGAGCAACGCCCCGGTCAGCGCAAAGGGCAAGGCAAAGACTGAGTGCTCGAACTTGATCATCTCGAGCGTGGTTCGAATCTTAGCGAGCACACCCTCCCTCCCGGGCGCAAGGCGCGCAGGGGTTGCCGCGAATTAGTCGTGTCTTGACTTTGGAATCATTTCACCCCACAGGTCATACCCGGTCGAAGACTATCTCGCGCGAAATGCCTCGCAGAAGTCAATCTGCATCTCGACCTTGATTCTGCCGGGCGCGGAGACAGCGGTCGGCCTAGCGCCTGCTGCTCATTTGGGATGGGCAATGACATCCTCAATGTGGTAGGTATCACCCGCGATTGTGAAGTAGAAGCGCCAGTTGCGGTTGACGCGGGCCTGCCACAGGTTGGCGGATTCGCCATATTTCTTGGCGCGGAGGGGCGGAGGGAAGGATGCAGTAGGTTGCTTGCCAGGAATCGCAACTGCTTTTCAAAGGCTCGCCGGACGTTAGGCGGAGCATCCTTCAGCGATTTGATGGCGCGATCAGACAGGACAATTTGCATCACCCAAGCTTACGATCCGCGCTTCATCCGTTTTCGCTTCCTTACCCGTTTACGGAGAAAGGCAATGGCTTCGTCAGCGGTCGCAAACGGTCCGTGGTAGGGACCCTTGCGGGCTTGCCGCAGACGGGCGTCGATGACCCGACGCTGGGCCGGTGTGTACTCGTCATCGGCAGTGGGAAGCTTGGGAACGATGCTGATCACGCCGCCGGACACTTTGAACTCCACTTTCTGCCCGCTCTTAAGACCGGCGCGTCGCCGAACGCTGCGAGGCACCACCAGATCCGACTTGGTTGATACGACCACGCCCATGATGGATAAAGCGCTCCCGCGCTCACATCAGTTTCACTCTACACCGGGAGCGTCGATTCGTCAAACATTGCGTGAACTGAACATTCCGTGATGAAGCGCCTCGCAGAAGTCAATGTGCCGGCCGGAAATTCAAGATCAGCAAGACGAACAGAACCAGGTTGATGGCGTGGGCGGCGTAACACAGAGGACAATCCACGCCTAGCTTGCGGCGGAGCGCGTAGACCAGGTAGAAGCCCAGGAGCACGGTCACAGCGCCGGCTGTAATCAGCAACCATCCGATTCTGAAAATACGGTACTCGCCGCCAATCTCGGCTTCGAACCCTACCGGCGTCCCGAGCTCGGCCCAGTAGATCAGA
>QHZK01000513.1 GCA_003224635.1 Acidobacteriota bacterium
TACTTGCTCGCGGCCCGTCTCCGCCATTTTGAACTGCTTCACGGCGCCCGCCTGCACCACGAAAAGACCCTCGCAAGAGTCGCCCTCTGCGAACAGCATCTCGTCCCGGCGCAGTCGCCGGACCACGCAGTGGGCAGCCAGCGACCGGAGCTCGTCCAACGGGAGCACGGTGAAAAAGGGCACGCGACGCAGCGTTTCAACCCGGTCCAAAGCGGCCATGGCCCATCTTAAGCTGGCGATAAGGGACGGGCAAGGGCGCAACAGCTACACCCAAAGTTACATTCTTAGGTGGCTCAACAGGGTGAATAACCACGAAATAATTTGTCTCATCCGTCCCATTTGTCTCCATTGCTTCGTCTTCTTGTGATACGGTCGATCCTGTTTTCACGGCTCGGCCCAAAGACGGCGCTGCACGCGGTGATGGTGACCAGCACCGGTGCCAGTCAAACGTTCAAGGTCGCAGCCGCCGACGAAGCGGAGGATAAGCGAAGAAAGCCTCGCAAAAGAGGAAAATTTCGCGGGGAACAAAGCCAATATCTGATTTAGAATTAGCAACTTAACTTAAAAATGGTCAAAAAACAAGCCAACCTTAGCAACCGACAACTCCGGTCGGCCAGGGCTTCCTCAGTATTCTGAAAAACAAAGCCAACTTTGAGCACCGACGACCGGCAGCCGACGCCCGAAAACCGAATCAATACTCCACCTTCACCAGACACAGTCCCCGCGCCGGAGCTGTCGGGCCGGCCTTTGTGCGGTCGCGGGCTTCAACAATGCGGAGCACGTCCTCGGGCGCGAGTTTTCCCCTTCCCACTTCGAGGAGCGTCCCCACAATGTTGCGGACCATGTGATGCAGGAACCCGCTTCCCCGGACCTCGTAAATCAGCAAGGAGGTACGCGGCCGCCAGAGCAGGCGCGAGGAAAAAATCGTCCGAACCGTCGACCGAGCATCGTCATTTCTGGCCTCCGCGTCGCCTTCGCCGACATGAGCCGGAGAGGCTGCGAATGACGTGAAGTCGTGCTCGCCTTCAACGAGTCTCGCTGCCTCGGCCATGCGCGCGTGGTCGAGCGGATAGGGGTGGTGGCAGACAAACCTCCAGATAAACGGCGGACAGACCGGCGCCTCAAGGACCCGGTACCGATAGGTCTTCGAGCGCGCGTCGTAGCGCGCATGGAACCCGTCGGGGACTTCACGGGCGTCCCTGACGCGCACAGTGGGCGGCAAAAGGTCGTTGAGCGCCTTGAGCAGGTTCGCGCAAGGGATCGGACTCGCGGTCTTGAAATTGGCCACCTGGCGCGAGGCGTGCGCTCCCGCGTCCGTGCGGCCGGAACCCCAAAGCTCGACCGGCTCTACGACCAGCTTCTGGATCGCTGCCTCCAGACACTCCTGCACCCCGTGGAAATCGGTGCCGTCATAGGCGATAATGAGGCGGATGTTCTTCATGCCAGAGCCGTCAGCAATCAGCTATCAACAATCAGCCTTCAGCAATCTTTTATCATGTCTTTCCAGTTGAGTCACAGGATCAGCCATCGGCGGAAGGAGTCAGAAAAAGCAACCCTCTGACCGATCACGCCCTTGAAACCCTGCCCAGGATTCTTCCTGGGGGACTGAAGGCTATTAGCTGGAGGCTGATAGCTCCCTTATAGTGTCCGCTTCCGATCGACGCGCGAGATCGACCAGTCTCTGTGCCCAGGACCAAGGACTACCGACAACGGGCGTTAGTTGACGCACCCTCCTTCCCAGGTCCAGCCCAGATCGTATAAAATCGCGCCCGACGGCGGCCCGAAAGCGAAGAGAGCCCAGGGAGTGACTGATGAAGGTGGTAGCCATCGGCGGGGGCACAGGTCTTTCGACTGTCCTGCGCGGGCTGAAGCTCCACGTCGCGGAACCGGCGCGCGACGCCCGGTTCAAGCCTTACATCACTCGCCTGACCGCCGTCGTCACCGTGACGGATGAGGGTGGGAGCTCGGGACGGCTGCGTCGCGAGTTCCATGTACTTCCGCCGGGCGACATCCGCAACTGCCTGGTGGCGCTGGCCGAGGACGAAACCCTTTTCACGCAGCTCTTTAACTACCGGTTTGCCAATGGGCGCGGCCTCCGAGGGCACAGTTTCGGCAACCTGTTCCTGACCGCACTCACCCACCTCACACATGACTTCGCCATAGCCGTGCGGGTCTCGAGCGAGGTCCTGGCCGTTCGGGGAGACATCTTCCCCTCGACCCTTTCCGACGTGCGCCTCAAAGCCCGCCTCTCTGACGGCCGCACGATTTATGGCGAGTCCCGCATCAACAGGACCCAGACCCCTATCGAGCGCCTGGATATCGTTCCCGCTCGCTGCCGGCCCCTGCCCGAGACGCTGGCCGCGATCAAACAAGCTGACCTGATCACGGTAGGCCCGGGCTCTCTTTATACCTCGCTGATTCCAAACCTCTTAGTGCGCGGCATCCCGGAGCAAATCGCGCGCTCGAAGGCCCTGAAGGTTTACGTGTCGAACTTGATGACCCAGCCGGGGGAGACCCTGCGTTATACGGCTGCCGACCACTTGCGCGCGCTCGACCAGCACGCCGGTCGGAAGCTTTTCGACTTGATCGTCCTCAACGGACAGGAGCTTTCTTCAGCCTTGCGCCGGCGATACGCGAAGCAACGTGCCGAGCCTGTCGTGAACGATCTCGAACGAATCCGAGGGATGGGAGCCGAGCCAGTATTCGCCGACTTGGTGGGCCAGAACCACGTCGCGCGCCACGATTCCTCTCGGCTCGCGCAGCTCTTGCTCGATCTCGCCGCCCAGCGCCGCCGGCCTGCTCGCTAATCGACCCGGTCAGGATGTTCAACGTGGAACATGGAGGCGTCCTCTCGTTCTTTGCAAGCCGTTGATTTCTTGGGGCAAAATAATTCGGGATTATGCAGTTGACTCAAATTGCCAGCAGTTGGCGAAGGATGCCGGCAATAACGCGCACGCGGGAACGCCAGCCGACGCAACGCGGGATGCCAATGCCGTGTCGCTCGCGGTCCACTGGACGCGGGTGGATGATGTATTAGCCCAAGTTGACGTTCTATCGGGAAAGGTCCTGCTGACATGCTCTCTGCCAATGAGCAAAGACGACAGCCACATGATCATCGGGCACACCGCTTCGGGTGCGGAAGCCCTGGCGCGCATGTGGTATCCGCGTTCAGTACTGTTCCCAGCGAAGTGCTTTTTCCAGTGTTCGAAGGACGCGGAACGGGAACGCCGCCGGACCTGATCTATTGCGGAGACAACGAAGGAGCAAAGAAAAGAGCCGCTGGTTTGATACGCGATGTTGGTTTTAACCCTGTGGACATGGCCCGTCCAAGTGCCCGTTACATAGAACCGTTCTCACTGCTGGTCGCACCACTTGCCTATGACGGCTCGGACGGCCCGGCATTAGCCTATCGGTTCGAGCGGTTTGGAAAATAGTCCCCAGGGACCAGATGATGCGATGACAGCGCTCGCCGGATGGGAGAATTTCTACGTGATTGTCGGCTCGTCTGCCGGCGCCCTGATTGGCTTGCAGTTTGTCGTCATAACCCTGCTTGCCAACACCCCAATCGCAAGAGATCAAGGGCAGGCCGGTGCCGCTTTCGGTAGGCCGACAATCGTCCATTTCCCTGCTGTGCTTCTGCTAGCAGGAGTCGAGAGCGCTCCTTGGCGGGGATTCCGGTGAAGCTGAACGCTCGTTCCGGAGGGAAGCCCAACGGCATTCCGGGATGATCCCGAACACCATCGGAGCATAGCTCCTCGATTGGCTAGAAAGTGTTCGCCTTCGTCAAGTGAAACAAACGTGTCCGAAGCGAAGGGAGAACGCCGCTAGCGGAGAAAAGGGGTGCGGGGAAAGGGGCGGCAGTTCTTGTCCCCGCCTCAACGCTGAAGCGGCCGGAGCGCGCAGCGCTCTGAATCGCACCCGCCAAAAACGCATCAGACGGTGCATCCCCGCACGCCGACTGAAACCGTTGCCTGGGCCCCCAGTCCTTTATATACCTTGACAAGCATATGCTCTGTGGGGTATATCAAGAGAATGGAATCTGTGTTCGAAATCATTGCGGAGCCGAACCGCCGCGCGATATTGAGCCTCCTGGTCTCGTCACAACAGTCGGTTGGAGAGATCGAGCGTCAGCTTCGTATGCCGCAGCCGACCGTGT
>QHZK01000518.1 GCA_003224635.1 Acidobacteriota bacterium
GGATGCTGGCGAAGAATCCCGGCTTCACGATTGTGGCGGTGATGACATTGGCCCTCGGGATCGGCGCGAACACCGCCATCTTCAGCGTGGTGGAAGGTGTCTTGTTGGCCCCGCTGCCTTACAGCGAGCCGGATCGCCTGGTAATGGTCTGGGAATGGAACCTGCACCTTAAACAGCTGAGGGAACCCTCGTACCCTAATTTTCTGGATTGGCAGCGCGATGCGCGTTCGTTCCAGGCCATAGGGGGGTTCACATGGCACGGCTATAGTCTGACAAGTCTCGGGACGCCTGAGCACGTTGTTGGCATCGAAATCTCCTCGGGCTTCTTCACTACGCTGGGCGTAAAGCCGGCCTTCGGTCGCGATTTTTCGGCGCAAGAAGACAAGCACGGCGGGGCGCCCGTTGCGATCATCAGCGACCGTCTGTGGAGGGACCGGTTCGCCAGCAATTCTGAGGTGCTAGGCAAGCTCGTAACTCTGGACGGAGTAGGTTACACGATCGTAGGGGTTCTCCCACGAGGGTTCCATTTCTACGGCGACGCGGAGGTTTATACACCCCTGGGACAGGGCGATTCGCTGATGCTCAACCCTCGCGGAGGCTACGGATGCTTCGCCATCGCGCGGCTAAAGCCTGGCGTGGCCATAGCTCAGGCCGAGGCGGAGATGAGTACAATCCAAAAGCGTCTGGAGCAGCTTTATCCCGACGCGAATCAGGGCATGGGGACGGAAGTGGTACCGCTCAAGCAGCAAATGGTTGGGGACATGGGCGGGACGCTTCTGCTTCTGTTGGGCGCGGTGGGGCTGGTTTTGCTGATCGCCTGCGGGAACGTCGCCAATCTCTTGCTGGCTCGTTCAGCGGCGCGCGTGCGGGAGTTTGCCATTCGCTCGGCGCTGGGCGCGAACCGCGCGCGGGTAGTGCGACAGTTGCTTACGGAAAGCGTACTCCTCTCGCTCGCTGGCGGCAGTCTGGGGCTGGTAGTGGCCGTATGGGGAGTCAACCCGTTGCTGGCAGCGGTCCCCGGAAGCCTGCCTCGAAGCGAGGAGATAGGTTTGAATGTTCCTGTCCTGCTTTTTGCCCTCGGAGTTGCCATCGCGGTGGGCCTTCTTTTCGGATTAGCCCCCGCTTTGAAGACCTCGAAATCCAACTTGCAGGAAGTGCTTAAGCAAGGCAGCCGAACGTCGACGAGCGGCCATCACCGCACGCAGGGCAGCCTCGTGATTTTCCAGATGGCGCTCACGCTCGTGTTATTGGTGGGCGCGAGCCTGCTATTTCGCACCATCCGCCACCTCTGGAAGACTAATCCTGGCTTTGACACGCAGCACCTCATTACTTTCAAGGTGGGAGTCTCGCCTTCCCTGGCCAAGACACCCTCCGGCGTGCGAACTGCCTACCAGCAGATGCTTGAGCGTATCCGGAGTATTCCCGGGGTGGAGGCGGCGGACTTTACATACAACCTTCCTCTGAGTCACTGGCAGAACAACGCCCCCTTTTGGATTGGGTCCCAAAAGCCAGCGATGGTTCAGGCGGCGCCGCAGATGCTGGTGTTCGACACGGGTCCGGATTATCTCCGCACGATGCGGATACCGTTGCTTCGGGGCCGCTTCTTCACCCCGGAAGACAACAGCACGGCCCCGTGTGTCGCAGTAATTGACAGCGTCTTGGCCCACACATATTTTCGAGATGAGGACCCTCTGGGCCAGAGTCTAACTTTCGGATGGACACCACCTTTAGGTCCTTGCCGGATTGTCGGGGTGGTGGGACACGTGAAACATTGGGGGCTGGGCGACGAAAGCGGGTACATACGGGCTCAGGCCTACTATCCGCTTTACCAATTGCCGGATCAATGGGTGACGGCGTCGGAAGGATATCGCGCCACGACGATAATCGTTCGCGCGGCGCTCGATCCTGCGGCTGTGATGCCTGCGATCAAAAAGGCGGTTTACGGAGCAAGGCGAGACCAGCCAGTCTACGACGTCCATACCCTGCACGAGATCGCTTCAGAATCGATGGCGTCGCAGCGCTTTACCATGATTCTGCTGGGAGCGTTTGCGGGCTTGGCGTTGCTGCTGGCGTCCGTCGGAATCTACGGCGTGATCTCATATTCAGTGGCCCAGCGAGTGCACGAGATGGGAATTCGCATGGCCCTCGGCGCACAGAAAGGCGACATCTTTCAGATGGTGATTGGACAGGGTCTTAGACTTGCTCTGGCTGGCCTCGCCCTTGGAATAGCGGCTGCATTAATTTTCACCCGAGTACTCTCCAGCTTTTCACGCCTGCTCTACCGAGTCAGTGCCAGCGATCCGTTGACATTCGCCGCCGTCTCGCTCGTGTTGACTGGGGTGGCCGTCTTGGCGTGCTACATTCCAGCACGCCGTGCAACAAGAGTGGACCCGATGGTGGCGCTGCGTTACGAGTAAGTGCGCCGGGATAAACCGGCGTGGAGGAGCGGATGAAAGAGCCGTACGGTGAAGGCCTAGCGAGTCACACCGACCCCGAGTCATGCGTGGCCAGTCGTAAGGCTGGACGCGAAGC
>QHZK01000519.1 GCA_003224635.1 Acidobacteriota bacterium
CCGGTTGGGAGTCCGCAGCGCGCATCGCGACTGAGCCCGCGAGCGCAGGCAAAGCGCCACAGAGCCAAAGCGCGGCGGTCCTGGGCGGCGGAAGGTGCATGTTCGCGCGCTAGAACCTGTAGGTGTAGTTCATGAGCCACACGTAGTCCGCGAACGCGGCGTCGCCGTGGCGGCCATCCTGGAGATCAGGGACACTGCGAGCGCGGTCGCGCAGGACGGCGATGGGCAGGTTAAACGTCCACGTGGCCCTCCCCCGAGAATATTCGAACCCCGGGAATACCGACAGAGCGTAACCCGGCCTGCGGAAGCCATTGCTCTTGCCGATGAGGTCGCGCACGGGGACTCCTTCAACGCGGGTTCCGAAGTTCACGGCCAGGCCGCGGACCCTGGGAAATGGGTAGGCTACGCCGGTTTCCGCCAGGTAGGTGTCCGAGACGGACATGATCGCTTCCAAGGGAAGACTCCGTCCGGTGTGTACGCCGTTGGTGTCCTGCGGAGTGATCGTGTAGCTCCCATCCATGAACAGCACAGCTTTCTTGACGGTCTTGAAGGCCTGTGTGCTGGCTACAATGCCCCAACCGCCTTGCCCCAACTGGATCGACTGATCGACGACCGCTAACTGCTTGCCAGTCGCGGTGTTGACAAAGTTCTGGACGCTTTTGTCGCCACTCGGCAACAGGACGCCGAATCCGACAGCGATGTTCCCTTGAGATTCCGTCGGAGGCTTCCACAGCCAAGCCTGCGTCGAGAGGATGATGTCCCCGATCCCGCGGCTGCGGAAAACACTGGGCGAGTTCTCGCGGTGCCGGGTGGCGAAGAGCACAGGAACATTGGCTTGGAAGCTCCAGCGCGGACTCCTCTGGTACGTGAGGGCGAGATTGGTCAAGTTAATCTGGTTGATGACCTCGGTATGCTGCTGCGCCCGCTGTACCTGTTCCACGGTCCCGACGAAATGACGGTGGGAATACTGGTGCCGGTATCCGATGTCCAATTGCCATTTTCCGGAGGAGAGATATCCACCCTGCTCGACGTTGCCGGTGACCGTGACGTCGCTTTCACTTCTTTGATTCCCGGCGCAAGAGACGGCGCCAATCACGGGCGCCGATGAACGCGCGACGATTCAACCCTGCGCCCACGCCTTAGGTGTTGGAACCAAAATCCCGAGCACGGTCATGACCGTTGGGACCCAATACGCAGTCCCTTGAGGGGTTCTTCTTGGCGGATAAGCAGTGCCTTCACAGCGTTCGGAGCAGGTGAGCGCCACTTGTCCTCCGGATTCGAGTTTCCACACCCAGACACCCGACGCGCGGCAACAGTAAACGGTAATGCCGCTCGCGGTCAATAACCCATTTAGATTATCGGCGCCATTCAGAGTAATTATCTTACGCGACCGTGGGGCGCAGCCATGGGAGGTTCTCTGCGCCCTCCGTGTCTCCAAAGGTTCAACACTGAGGTCACGGAGACCCTCCGTGCGCTCCGTGTTGAGGGTTTATTGTCGCAGAGTACACTGAGCCGCTGCCCGGAGATGACATGTTGATCCGCACTTATAAGGGAAGAATCTTAGCACGCAGCGAAGGATTTCGCGTTTAGTGGTATAGGGAGGCTGTCTAAATGAGATAATCGCTCGGCACGTACCCTGGCCGACTGAATACCCATGAGAACAACGCGCAGTCCCGAAACCACCCTGCAACTTGCCTTTCGGGAAATCGCGCGGTCAGGTGAAGTCTCCCTGGCGGCCCTCTCCCATCGGCTGACGCTCAAGCCATCCACCCTTCAAGAAAAGGTCCGCGCGCTCCACCGGAGAGGCATCGTGAACTACACGGATGGGGGCAAGAGGGCGGCGCTCGACGCGAGCTTCGGCCACGTAGTGGGAATTGACATGGGCGCGAGCAATCTTCGTTTTGCGCTGGCCGATTTCTGCGGAGAATTCCTGGCTCACACCACCGAGAAAGTCCGGCCGGAGGACGGCCCTCGGAGAATGATCGCCCAGATCAAGCGGGGCGTGCGCCGCATGGCTCTCGCGGCCTCGGTTTCGGCTCATCATCCCGTCGCCAAGCGCGGCGCGCCTGGCCGCAGTACTGCGGGACGACTGCGCGCGCTCGCCATCGGCGTGCCGAGCCCGGTGGATCCCAGAACCGGGTTGGTAGCCCTCGCCAACAACCTGCCGGGCTGGAAGAACGTAGACCTCAGGCGCGCCCTTGAAAAGGAATTCCGCGTGCCGGTGTACCTTGAGAACGACGGCAACATGGCGGCCATCGGCGAGCACTGGCGCGGCGTGGCGCGCGACGCGAGCAGCTTTGTGTTCATCGCG
>QHZK01000520.1 GCA_003224635.1 Acidobacteriota bacterium
ATAAGCTTCCCACCACGATCCAGTCGCGCTGCCAGCATTTTGCCTTCAGGCTGCTCGATTACGCGGAGATTTATTCCGAGCTCGAGCGGATCTCAGCGGCGGAGGGAATCCGGGCCGACGAAAAGGCCCTGAGCGCGATTGCCCAAGCAGCCGAGGGCAGCCTGCGGGATGCGCTCTCCATTCTCGATCAGATGATCGCCGCCTGCGGGGACCACCTGGACGACGCCCGGGTGCGGCAGCTCCTCGGCGTGGTTCCGGCGAGCTTCATGAGAGAACTCGTCGAGGCCATTCACGCCGGGGACGGCCGGCAGGCGCTCGAACAGGTGAACCGGCTGGCGGCTGAAGGCTACGAGCTCGGCCACTTCTGCGGCGAATTGACGCGGTACGTGCGCAACCTGATGATCGCCCGGAGCTGCGGCGCCGAGAGCCCTTTGCTCCAGGCGCCGAGCGACGAACGAGCCGCCCTGGGAGAGCTGGCGGGGCTTTTCAGCGAAGAAGACCTGTCGCGTTTCTTTCAAATCCTGTTGCGCACCGAAGCCGAGCTGCGCTATTCGCTCCAGCCGCGATTTCACCTCGAGCTGGGGTTGATGAAGCTGGTGCACGCGCGGAAGCTCGAATCGCTTGAAGGCTTGCTCGGAGAGCTGCGCTTGCACGGCCCCTCACTGGCAGGGTCAGGGCCGGCAGCCGGCGCCGGATCCTCGGCGGCGACCAAGGTTCCAGGCGAAAAGCCGTGCGGCGCGGCGCCCGCCGGTTTGAGAACGGAGGGCGCTCACCATCCTCCCGCCCCTGCTGGGTCGAAACGCCAGGAGACAGCGGCGCCCGCGGGGCCCGCCCCGGTCGTGGAAGAACGAGCGGCGGTGGAAGCGTCCCAGAGCTTCGTTGCGCCTGCGAGCCCGGCATCGGGCAGCGCAGCTCTGGCGGATGCGGCGCGCATCATTTCCGGGTCACAGCCGGGCGAACCGCCGAAGCCGGTTGAACAGTCGAAGGAAGACGCGCGCCTTACCGCCATCAAAGCGGCGGTCTTCGGTCAATCGAAATTGCTCGGCAGTTGTCTCGATCCCCTGGTCGGGTGGAGGTTCGAGAATGGCGAGGTCCGCTTCACCTACGCCAAGAAGGACTCCTGGGCCGCGGACCTCCTGAAGAGCCGTGAACGCCAGGAAGCGTTGCGCGCCGCATGCGCGCAGGTGCTGGGCGAGACGGTTCGGGTCTATGTTACACTCTTGGATGGAGCAGACGAGACCGCCGCGGTCAGGCTTGGCGCGAGCGAGCGGGCGGCGAGGGACCCGGTCGTGGAGGCTTTTCGCAGAAGGTTTGATTGCACCTTGGTCGATGTCAAAGATCTGAGCCAGGAGTGAGCCATGATGAAAAATCTGCAACAAATGCAGCAGATCATGAAGCAAGTCCAGCAGATCCAGGAACAGCTTCAGAAACAACTGAGCGAGCTGGTGGTGGAAGCTTCGGCGGGCGGAGGGATGGTGTCGGTCAAGATGAACGGTCAGAAACACCTCGTCGCCGTGCGCATTGAAAGCGAGGTCTTTGCTTCCAAGGATGCCGACATGCTGCAAGATCTGGTCCTCGCGGCGGTGAACGAAGCCGCCCGCAAAGTGGACGAGCAACTGGCCGGCCAGGTCGGGAACCTGGCGGGAGGACTGAATATTCCAGGCCTGGCTTAGGGACCAGGGGTCAGGGATCGGGGGTCAGGGATTGGAAAAGACCCGAACCCTGAATCCCGAGTCCCGAACTCCCGAACCCCGATGAACGACTTCGCCGAGCCGCTGGCTCGCCTGATTGATGAGTTGAAGCGCCTGCCCGGCATCGGGCAGAAGTCAGCTCAGCGAATCGCCTTCCACCTGGAGCGCGCGCCTCGCGAAGAGGCGGAGCGGCTCGCCACCGCGATTGTCGACGCGAAGGACAAAATCAGGCTCTGCAGCGTCTGCAACAATCTCACCGAGAGCGACCCCTGCGCGTATTGTTCGGACTCCGGCCGAGACCCTTCCGTGGTCTGCGTCGTCGAGACACCTTACAACGCTATCGCCGTCGAGAAGACGCGCGAGTTTCACGGGCAATATCACGTTCTGCACGGAGCGCTGTCGCCCCTGCAGGGCATTGGTCCCGATCAACTGAAGCTGAAGAGCTTGATCGAGCGGCTGAAAAGCGGTAAAATTCGTGAGCTGATCATAGCGACGAATCCGAACGTAGAAGGGGAGGCAACGGCCGTCTATCTGTCCAAGCTCATCAAGCCGCTGGGCGTGAAAGTCACGCGGATTGCGATGGGCATTCCGGTAGGCTCGGAACTCGAATTCGCCGACGAAGTGACCATGCTCAAGGCAATCGAGGGCCGTCGGGAAATCTGATTTCGAACCTGGAAAATCGAAATTCGAAACTAGAAACTGGCTGGAAACTTAAGACTTGCGTTTTGACCTTGAGGTCCCCAAGGCAGCTGATTTGGAGGGACCAACGGAAATAAAACCGGCCAGCCTATTGGTGTTTCGGCTGCGCCTGGATTAGTGATGCGGGCTAGTTTCCATTTTCGATTTTCCAGCTTCGGCTTTCGAATTTCGAGTTTCGACTTTTGGCAGTGAGGCAGGAGGGGAGGCTATGGAGCGCGAGTTTACCATCGGCATCGGAGGGGCGGCGGGAGACGGGCTCGACAAGTCCGGCGACACTTTGGCCAAGGGCGTCTCCCGCATGGGCCTCTACGTCTATGCCTACAACAGCTACCAGTCCATCATCCGCGGCGGCCACATCTGGCTCCGGGTCCGGATCGGCGAAAAGAAGGTCCACTCCCACGGCGACCACCTGAACCTTCTGATGGCCCTCAACCAGGATACCGTAGAGCGACACGCGCGCGAGGTCGAGCCCGGAG
>QHZK01000512.1 GCA_003224635.1 Acidobacteriota bacterium
CGAGGCCAGGAATTTCTTCTGGTTCTCCTGCGTGTCGACGGTCAAGAGCAGGTCAATGAAGCGATTCACTTGCGCCTTGGTCGAGCCCGGCACGATGCGCTCCGCGAGCACGATCAAGGTTTCGTTCTGATGAGGATCGAGGAACTCCGGCGACCATTCGGCCGCCGCAGCTTTGGCGTCCGCCTGGGCGAGCGTCGTCTCGCTCATCAGGTGCTTGTGCATGGGATGCGCCGCCACAATGCCGGGCGCCACAACTCCCGCGCCCGCGCCACCGAGCAGCCGCTGCACCATTTCGCGCCGGTTGATGCCGGGCCGCGCCGCCGGGTTATTGTTCGGGTTGTTGTTAAGGACTGGAAGCCGCACTTTGTTTTCCATTTCCTATTGACCTGCCTTTTTGTATCGATTCCGGGTGATATTATCACTCGCGGATTGAATTCCACAAGCAGAAATCAGGGGTTTGTAGGAACGTTCCGCCGGAGCGTTTCCACGCCCGACTCACCGCTAAGAATTCTGGTAACGAGTCAGTTTGGACACGCTATACTTGTCCCTTATCGAACTGAAACCAACGAGGTCGTAGTTCGCATCGACGAAACGGAGGAAGTCCGTGAGTGACCAGGCGAAGAGTCAATTCGACGTCATTGTGGTAGGCTCGGGAGCTTCCGGCGGGTGGGCGTGCAAACGGCTGTCGGAGGCCGGGCTCAAGGTGGCGCTAGTCGACGCCGGCCGCAAGCATGGCGACGAGGACTTCCGCGAGCACAAGCGTCCCTTCGACCTCAAGTACCGCGACCGCGCCCCGGAGATGATCCGCAAGACGCGTCCCGTGCAGTCGCAGTTGGGATCCTGCAACGAGTACACCTACGACTGGTTTTGCAACGACATCGAAGAGCCCTACACCACCGCCGAGAACAAGCCCTTCAGTTGGCAGGGGCGGCTGCGCGTGACGGGAGGCCGCACGAACGTCTGGGGGCGAGTCAGCCTGCGGCTGAGCGACCTTGATCTGAAGGCCGCGTCGTTTGACGGTTACGGAGAGGACTGGCCGCTCAGCTACAAGGACCTGGCCCCGTACTACGATCTGGTGGAGGGCTACGTGGGCGTGGCCGGCCGCGCGGAAGGGCTCGAGCACCTGCCGGACGGGAATTTTCAGCCGGATATGGGTCTGACGTGCGCCGAGACCCGGTTCCGCAATCGGGTAAAAGAAAAGCTCGGCTGGACGGTGACGCCCACGCGCACGGCCAACCTGACCAGGCCGATTAATGGCCGGGCGGCGTGCCACTATTGCGGCCCCTGCGACCGCGGCTGTGTGACCCACTCCTATTTCAACTCCGCTTTCACCACGGTGGCCGACGCGATCAAGTCGGGCAACTGCACCCACGTCCCGAACGCGATGGCGTACAAGGTGCTGATGGACCCCGACCGCAACCGCGCCAAGGGCGTCCTCTACATCGACCGCGTCACCCGCCAGCCGCAAGAAGTCTACGGGCGCGCCGTGGTGCTGTGCGCGCAGTCGCTCGAGTCCGTGCGCATTCTGTTCAATTCCGCCAACCGGCTGTACCCGAACGGACTCGCCAACTCGAGCGGCGCTCTGGGACACTATCTGATGGACCACGTCTGGTGCGGCGGCGGCGCCATGGGAGAGTTCCCCGACCTGCCGGGCAAACTCGATATCAACGGCCCCAACCGGCCCTGCGGCGCCTACGTGGTGCGCTTTCGCAACCTGCGGAGCGGGCCTCGCTCGAAGAAATTCCTCCGAGGCTACGGTTACGAAGGCGGCGGCGGCACGGACTTCAACTGGGGCGCGAAGGGATTTGGCGAGGCTTTCAAGCGGGGGCTGATGGACCCGGTGACCACGGTGGGCATCGCCGGATTCGGGGAGTGCCTGCCGCGCTGGGAGAACTACGTGGAGATCAATCCCAACGTGGTCGATGCTTACGGCATTCCGGTCCTCAACGTCCACATGAGCTACGGCGAAAACGAACGCGTTATGGCTTACGACATGCAGGACGCGGCCGTCCAAATGATGGAGGCCGCGGGCGCGAAGAACGTCCGGCCGTTTGTAGTGCCCGACCGGACGCCCGGCTTCGCCATCCACGAGGTGGGAATCGCCCGCATGGGGAGCGATCCCAAGAAATCCGTGCTCGATCAGTATCAGCAGACGCACGACGTCAAGAACCTGTTTGTCTGCGACGGGGCGGGCTTCGCTTCGACTGCCTGCCAGAATCCCACCCTGACCATCATGACGCTGTGCGTTCGTTCGATGGATCATCTGATGGGGGAGATGAAGCGCGGCAACGTCTAGTTCTAGCAAAAGTCGGTGAAAAGCCTTGGGCTATGTCATTCTGAGCGGAGCGCAGCGAAGCGAAGAATCTCGCTCTGGATTTTGCGCCGCTACGGTGAAACCGCCAATTGTCGCACTCGGAAACGCTTAGGAACGCAGGTTCTAACCGATGAAAACATATCGCATGCACATCGTCGCGAACCAATTCCGCACCTGGTGCGTTGGGGTGACCGGCCTGAAATTCGGCGAGGAAGGTTCAGGGCGAGATTCTTCGCTTCGCTGCGCTCCGCTCAGAATGACATGCAAGAAGCAGTTCTTTAGCAACCTAGAGGAAGCCTCATGCGTGAACTAAAAAGCTCTTTCGACGTGCTCGTGGTCGGCTCGGGCGCTTCCGGCGGGTGGGCGGCGAAGCGGCTTTCCGAGGCGGGCCTGAAAGTCGCCATGGTCGAGGCCGGACGCCCGCAGTCGGACAAGAATTTCACCGAGCACACACCCGCCTTCGAGCTCAAGTACCGCGACCGCGCGCCGGAGGTCATCCGCAAGACGCGATACAGGCAGAAGGAATGTTACGCCTGCATGGAGTACAACTACGACTGGTTCTGTAACGACCTCGAAGAACCCTACACCACGCCCAGCGACATGCCCTTCAGTTGGGAGGGCCGCATGCGGGTTACCGGAGGGCGCACCAACGTCTGGGGACGGCAGAGCTATCGGCTGGGCGACCTGGATCCGGCGACGGTTACGGCGAAGACTGGCCGCTCAGCTACAAGGACCTCGTGCCGTATTACGACTTGGTTGAAGAATACGTCGGCATCACGGGAATTCCCGAGGGCGTCTACGAGTTGCCGGACGGCAGGTTCCATCCGCCCATGGGGCTGACTTGCGCCGAGACGCTGCTTCGCAACCGCGTGAAAGAGAAGCTGGGCTGGACCATCACCCTGGGGCGCTCCGCCAACCTCACCAAGCCCATCAACGGACGCGCGCCCTGCCACTACTGCGGACCGTGCGAGCGCGGGTGCACGACGCATTCGTATTTCAACGCCGCTTTCACCACCGTGCCCGACGCGCTTAAAACCGGCGACTGCACTCTGATTTCGAACGCCATGGTGTATAAGGTCCTGATGGATTCGGACCGCAACCGCGCCAGGGGCCTGCTCTATATCGATCGCGTCACTCGCCAGCCCAAAGAAATCTATGGACGCGTGGTCATCCTGTGCGCGCAGGCGCTCGAGTCCGCGCGGATTCTCTTTAATTCCGCGAACACGCAGTATCCGAGCGGGCTCGCCAACTCGAGCGGAGCGCTGGGTCACTATCTGATGGACCACCTCTGGGTGGCCGGCGGCGCGACCGGTGAGTTCCCGGAGCTTGCCGAGAAGCCCGCCCTGAGCGCGCCGCACCGGCCGAACGGAATCTACGTGGTCCGTTTCCGGAACCCGCACGGCGGGCCGAGCTATCCGAAGTTCCTGCGGGGGTACGGTTTCCAGGGTGGCGGCGGGACAACGTTCAAGTGGCGGGCGCCCGGCTTCGGAGAGGCTTACAAGCGCGGCCTCCTCGATCCGGTTACGACCGTGCACCTCTCCGGCTTCGGTGAGTGCCTGCCGCGCTGGGATAATTACGTCGAACTCGATCCCAATGTCGTCGACGCCTTCGGCATCCCCGCCCTCAGAATCCACATGACCTTCGGCGAAAACGAGCACGCGATGATCCCTGACATGGCGGAATCGGCGGTCCAGATGATGGAAGCGGCGGGCGCCAGGAACATCCGCCCGTTCACCGTGCCTGACCGCGTGCCGGGAAAAGGGATTCACGAAGTCGGAGTGGCGCGCATGGGAAGCGATGCCAAAAGATCCGTGCTCAACCAGTTCCAGCAGACCCACGACGTCAAGAACCTCTTCGTCATGGACGGGTCGTGCTTCACTTCGAGCGCCTGCCAGAATCCGACCCTGACGATCATGGCGCTCGCCGTGCGGTCCTGTGATTATTTGATGGGCGAGATGAAGCGCGGCAACATCTAAATGCTGAATGGTGAATGGTGAATGATGAATGATGAACCAAAAGCCTCGCCGTTGCTCATTCACAATTCACAATTCATCCTTCATCGTTTCGAAAGGCTCTCATGCCTGATGCTAGCCCATTCTTTAACAGGTTGCTGAAAAAGTCGAAAAATGTCGTTGACTAATATATCGCAGTGTGATATACATGCCTCC
>QHZK01000099.1 GCA_003224635.1 Acidobacteriota bacterium
GACTACCACACCCTCCTGGCGAAGAAGTTCACCGAACTCGCGCCGGACCCTCGTTCTGGCGCCGATCGGTTCGTGGGCAGGGCAGCGTCAGGCGAGGTCATCCTGGTGCGCAAGGGCGACGAATGCCGCTGGGCGGAGGGCGTCCCCGCCGCGCAAGCGGACGCCATGCTCAAGTGGCTACAGTCATTGTAAGGACGCGCGCTTTTGGGGCGCCCCACCAGACCCTAAGGCGGCCCCTTCGCTTTGCGTGCTTTGCGACTTCGCGCCTTTGCGCGAGGCTTCTTCGTAAACAAGCTTCTGCTACAGAGTGCTGGCTACTTGAGCAATTTCAAGAGCTCGTCTCCGTTGATAGTCTTCACACCGAGCGAGCGCGCCTTCTCGAGCTTTGAGCCGGGCTCTCGGCCCACCACAACGTAATCTGTCTTCTTGCTGACGGACCCCGTGACCCGCCCTCCCGCCTCTTCGATCATGCGCTGGACTTCGTCGCGCGAGTAATTCGGCAGCGTTCCAGTAAGCACGAACTGTTTCCCTTCGAGCGGGCGCGGACCGCGACTGGCGGCCTTCTTCCGCTCGAAGCGGACGCCTGCCTCGCGGAGCTTGGCCAGCACTTCTTGGTTGCGCTTCTCGCGGAAGAACCGCGCAATGCTCTCGCTGACCTTGGGGCCGACTTCGAAAACTTCTTCTAACTCTTGCCGGGCACTGGCGAGCTTGTCGAGCGAGCCGAAGTGCTCGGCCAGGAGCTGCGCCGTGCGCTCGCCCACGAACGGAATCCCCAGAGCGAAGATGACGCGCGCCAGGTCCGCCTGCTTGCTGTTCTCGATCTCTTCGCGCAGGTTCGACGCGGACTTGTCGCCCATGCGCTCGAGGTTGGCAAGCTGGTCGCGCGTCAGGCTGTAGAGGTCGGCAACGTCGCGGACCATTCCCTTGTCGACGAGCTGATCGACCAGCGCCTCCCCCAGGCCGTCGATATTCATGGCGCGCCGCCGGGAGAAGTGCAGCAACGACTCCTTGAGCTTGGCCGGACACGCCGCGTTGACGCAGCGGTAGGCGACCTCGCCTTCGGCGCGAAAAACTTCGCCGCCGCACACCGGGCATTTCTTGGGGATGTGGAATTCGCGCCCGTCGGGCGCAGGCTCCACCACTTTGACCACCTGCGGGATCACCTCGCCGGCGCGCTGGATGAGCACCGAGTCGCCGATCTTGACGCCCAAGCGCTCGATCTCGTCCATGTTGTGGAGCGTTGCGTGGCTCACCGTGACCCCGCCCACGTCCACCGGTTCGAGGTCCGCCACGGGAGTGAGCGTGCCGGTGCGGCCGACCTGGACGCGGATGTCCTTTACCACGGTCGTGGCCTGGCGCGCCGGATACTTGAAGGCGATGGCCCAGCGCGGCGACTTTGCCGTTCTGCCGAGCTCGTCCCACAGGCGCGTGTCATTCACTTTGACGACGATGCCGTCGATCTCGTAGTCGAGCGAGTCGCGCTTCGCTTCCCATTCCTGGATGAACCCGAGCACCTCGTCGAACGACCGGCAGAGCCGCCGGTGCGGGTTGACCTTGAAGCCGGCTTTCGCCAGCCCTTCGAAGACCTGCCAGTGCTCGGGCAAGGGAGCCCCGCCGTTCACCAGGACTTGGTAGAGGTACATATCGAGCCGGCGCTCGGCCACGAGCTTGGGGTCAAGAAGGCGCATCGTGCCGGCGGCCGAGTTGCGCGGGTTGGCGAATTTCGGCTCGCCGGCGGCCTCGCGCTGCGCGTTCAACTGCTCGAAGGCGGCGCGTGACATGATGACCTCACCGCGCACCTCGAAACGCTTGGGGTGAGCGTGCCCGCCAAACAATGCGTCGAGCTTCTTCGCCTCCAGCCGCAAGGGAACCGAGCGGATGGTCTTGACGTTGGCCGTCACGTCCTCGCCTTGGGTCCCGTCGCCGCGCGTAACGCTGTGGGTCAGCACGCCGTACTCATAAGTCAGGGCCATCGAGAGCCCGTCGAGCTTGAGCTCACCCACGTACTCGACCTTCGAGCGGCCGGAGAGCTCGCGCACGCGGCGGTCAAAATCCTCGAGCTCCTCAACCGAATAAGTGTTGTCCAGGCTGAGCATGGGGACGGCGTGGCGCACCTTGGGGAATTCCTCGGCGGGCTGGCCGCCCACGCGCTGCGTGGGTGAGTCCGGCGTCATGAGCTCGGGGCGCTGGCGCTCGAGCTCCTGAAGCCGGCGCATCAGCTTGTCAAACTCGAAGTCGGAAATCTCCGGATCGTTCAGGACGTAATAGCGGTGCTCGTGGTAGCGGATCTCGTCGCGGAGTTTTTCGATCTCCTTTTCGACGCTCGTGGCCACAGACATCCCCTCGCGGCAGATGGAGACAGCAGACTTGAACCACAAAAATTATACATGAATCTCCGAATTGCTCAGGCGAACAGCAGCGTCAGTAGTGAGTCGATTTGGCGCTGTAGCGGCGGTCTGTGACCGCCGGTCGGCGCTCCCTTCCAGGGCAGGCTTCGAGCGCCGCTACAGCCGGCTTGCTACCGCAGCCTCGGCTTGACAGTCGAACAAGCGGACTGTTAGTGTCGATTATGTCCGGAGGTGGCCCCGCATTGACTCTCGGAAGTGCAACTTTGCCGGCTTTTCTGGGCTGCGCGATCTCCTTCTCGGGGGTGCTGGCCCAGCAGCACGAGCCGCCGAAGGCGGGCACGGCTCGCTTTGGAAATCCGACGGCCACGGCTCGGACCCTCCAAGGTTATCTCTACGGCGTGCTGAAGAGGATCGGAGCGAACGAACTGGTGCTCGATAAGACCGAGTTCGGGGACGCCCAGGTTTTTAAGATCGAGCCTAAGACCAAGTACGTCCACGACGGCAAGCCCAGCAAGCTGGCGGACCTGAAAGTCGGCGACATGGTCTTCGTGGACGCCAAGAAAGACAAAAAGACAGGCGAGCGGATTGTGAGGAAGGTGGTGACCGGCGTCAACCCGACGCGAGCGCCGTAAAGAAAGTTCCTCAGTTATCAGTTCTCAGTCAGGAGTCAAGAGCTAAACTCCGAGGAGCCGCACAGGCAGTGAGGCATCCCGCAAGATCTTCGTTTTCAGAGCGCGATTCCTCCCTGCGCTCGGAATGACAGCGTCCCCAAGCATTTGTCGGTCGAATGTTCAACCGTTCAACTCTCAGCTCGTGACGGGCGCTCTTGCTGAGAACTGATAACTGATGACTGAGAACTTCACTTCCCACTTCATTGAAAACCGCCACCCTCATTTACAACCCCATCGCGGGGCGCAGGCCCGAGCGCCGCGAGAAAGAAATCGAGGATGCCGCAACCGCTTTGGCCGCCTCGGGAATCAAGGTCAGGCTGGCGCAAACCTCCGGGCCGGGGACGGCCGGGCAGATGGCCCGAGAGGAGGTCCGGCGCAGCGAGACCCTGATCCTTGTGTGCGGCGGCGACGGGACCATCAACGAGGTCATCAACGGCCTCGTGCCGGGCGAAGCGACGCTCGGCATCCTGCCCGGCGGGACCGCCAACATCATTGCCAAAGAACTCGGCCTTCCTCACGATCCGGTGCGCGCCGCGCTCGAGCTCCCTGGCTGGCGCCCTCGTCGGATCGCGCTCGGGCGGGTGACGTGGCCGGTCGCAGGGGCCGGTTCCGTCCAAGATCGCTCGGTCGACCAGCGCTATTTCCTGAGCGTGTCGGGCGTCGGCTTTGACGCTTACGTCGTTTACAAGCTGTCGGCCGCCTTCAAGATGTCGCTCGGGGTGGCAGCTTACGTGGCGGAGGCGGTCCGCCAGGCGCTGCGGCATTCATTCCCGGTCTTCGTCTGCAAGGTCGACGGCCCGCAGCTTCAAGGCCGGGAGTTCCGCGCCACCTTTGCCACAATTCAGCGCACGGGCCTTTATGCAGGCTGGCTGCGACTGGCGCCGGGCGCGCGCTTCTTCGAGCCTCAGTTCCGCCTGTGCCTGTTCAAAAGCCGCAGCCGAGCGCGCTATTTCGTTTACGCCGCCGCCGTCCTGGCTCGCCAGCACCTGCGTCTAAGCGACGTGGAATTAGTGGAGGCGCAAAGGGTCTGCTGCGCCGCTGCGGACCCCGAACAGCGCATCCACTTCGAGCTCGACGGGGAGCTGGCGGGGGAACTCCCGGCAACATTTGAAGTCGTGCCCGAGGCGCTGACGCTGCTCGCGCCGGAAGAGAAACTGGAAACCAGAAAGTAGAAACCGGAAATACCCGAAATGGATAATCTGACGCACACGCTAACCGCGGTTGCTCTGAGCCAGGCGGGACTGAATCGCAAGACGCGGTTTGCCGCCCTCGCCTTGATCGTCGGCTCCAACCTTCCCGACGTTGACATCGTGACGCGACTTGCGGGAAGCGCGACCTATCTCAAGTATCATCGCGGACTGACTCACTCCGTCCTGGGCGTCGTTGTTCTCAGCGCGCTGCTGGCGGGGACAATCTATTGCCTGGGGCGCGCGGCCCCGCCTCCAAAGAAGCGCCACACCCCGCCTCTCGACGGGCGCTGGTTACTCGCCATATGTTTGATCGCGCTCGCCAGCCACGTCTTGATGGACCTTACCAACACTTACGGCGTGCGGATACTCTCGCCCTTCAGCGGGCGGTGGTACGCCTGGGACGTCCTGTACATCATCGACCCGGTGCTGCTGGCGCTTCTGATGGCCGGGCTTGGACTGCCCGCAATCTTCCGGCTCGTGTCGGAAGAAGTGGGCGCGAGCAAACCGGGCTTCCGGGGCGGAGCCATTTTCTCGCTGTGCTGCCTGGTCCTGCTCTGTGGACTACGAGAGTTCGCTCACCGGCGTGTGCTGGGCATGCTCGAGTCCCATACTTACGGGGGGGAAAATCCTCGGCGGGTCGGCGCATTCCCTACCTCCGCGGACCCTTTTGCCTGGACGGGCGTGGCAGAAACCGATTCCTCATTCCGCGTTCTTCCCGCGAACGCGCGCGATGATGACGTGGATGCCGAGCGCGCCCGCGTCCTCCACGAGCCGGATCCGTCGCCGGTCCTGGACGCAGCCATGAAAGCCCGCACCGCGGTCATCTTCGCCAATTTTGCCCGCTTTCTCTGGCCGCAAGTGGAGGAAACCGAAGACGGCTACGAGGTCACGCTGCGCGATCTGCGCTTTTACGCCCCGGACGACGAGCGCCGCGGTTTCGTGGCGAGGATTTACCTCGACAAAAGTTTGCGCGTGCGCTCAGAATCGTTCAGTTTTCTGGGCGAAAGCCGCGCGAAGTAGCACGTAGCTCCCTCGATCCTGAAACGATGATGTCCTAGGGCCGTCTCGCCTCGTCGTTCGATCAGCGAGTTTCGACCTTCAATTTTCGGTTATAAAGCAGAACCGGTAGAGGACGATCGCGCCCACGATCAGCGCAATCGACAAGAACGAAAGCTGAGCCAGGTGCGTGCGGAAGTATTGCTCCGCGCTGGCGCCGTAGAGCGCCCCCAGCCAGCCCTCCAGTCCGAACCTCAGACCTCGACCCACCACCAGCGCCACGGTGAATCGCATGGGGTTCATGCGAACGGCAGCCGCGGCCACCGGAAAAGCTTTAAACGGAGCTGGCGGCGGAAGCAGCGAGCCAATCACAATCGCGGCAAAATCATTCCGCTCGAGCCAGCGCTGGACGCGAGCCACTTTCCCGGCGCCGGCGCGCGCTCCGTTCGGCGGAAGGGTTGCCGCCGTTCGAGGGTCCGCTTGCACCGGGTCGGCCGCTTGCGCGGCTGTCGCTCTGGACGACGACCGGCGCCACAAAAGGAGGCGTCGCCCCGCCCTCACGAAGGTGTAAAGCGCATACGAACCGAGCACGGACCCCCCGGTCGACTGCAAAACATAAACCGGAGTCCGGGCGGGGTGCTGGCTGGCGAGATGGATCAACAACAGGTCGTTAATTAAAGGGAGTCCCAGCGCCGAAGCGTCCAGGAAGGAGATCGCAAAAAGCCCCCACCCTCCATAGCGGGCGAGGACGTTTCCCAGTCCGGCCGAGAGAGAATTCAGAAAGTGCAAGCGCTCGCACCCCGGTTTCGAGACTCGACAATCGAAAGGCGGAAACGTCCTCGCTCATTGTACGCGCAGCGCACGACACCCTGCAAGAAAACGGACAAATTGGGTGTGGTCAGCGGCGCGTGTATACCAGCTTCCCGCCCAGGTACGTCTGCTCGACCTGGACGCTTCTAACCTCGTCCACCGGGCATGTCAGAATGTCCCGGTCGAGAACAATCAGGTCGGCCAGCTTCCCCTTCTCGAGTGAGCCTTTCTCCTTTTCTTCAAAGGTCAGGTACGCGTTATTGAGGGTGTACAGGCGGATGGCCTGCTCTCGGGAGATGCGCTGCTCCGGATGCAGGGGCTGATCCGTCCAGCGCGGCTGCCGCGTGAGGGTAATCCACATGCCGAGAAAAGGGTTGTAGGGATTGATCGACCGCAGGCTGCCGATCTTCTGCATGTGATCGGAACCGCCACCCACGATGACGCCGTTGTCGAACAGGCTCTTATAGGGCTGGAAATAAGCGAGCCGCTGGTTGCCAAACTGCTTTCGCAGGGTGGCGCCGTCCAGCCACAACCAGGCCGGCTGAAGGTCGAGCACGATTCCCAGCGCCTTCATCTTCTGGATGGCGGCCGCGGTCATGAAGTTGGCGTGCGTTATGCAGGGCCGCGCCGGCCGGACCGGAAACTCCTTGTTAACCTCGGAGTACGCGTCGACCATGGCCTGGACCGCGCCGTCACCCACCGAATGGGCGGTGAATTGCAGCTCGTTCTGCAGGGCAAAACGCGCGATCTTGTACAGCTTGTCGGGCTCGATATACCGCATCCCGCGGTAGTTCGGGTCGTCGATGGAATAGACCTGGCTGAGGCCCCAGGGCTCGAGCATATAAGCGCTGCCGGTGAGCATGCCGCCATCCAGGTACGTCTTGATGCCTCGCACCCAGAGCATGTTGTCGTATCGGTGCAGGGGGCCTCGCGCCGCGGACAGAATGCGCTGCTTGACCTGGTCGAGCGGCATCTGCGCGTCCACGCTGTACATGACGTACACGCGGCAGGTCAGCTCGCCCTTCTCCCGCAGGCGCCGATAAAGTTCGATGCCCTGGTCGCCCAGGTCTCGCTCCGACAGGCTGGTGATGCCCACCGAATTGTAATCCGTGAGCAGCATCTTCAGGCGCCGGAGGCGGTCCTCGTCGGTGGGGGTCTTGTCGCCGGAGTGGATTTTGATGAGGCGGCTGCAACTGCGAAGAATGCCGGTCGGCTCGCCGTTCGGGTCGCGCTCGATGCGCCCCGGCTTTCCGTCCGCGATCTCAAAATTCTTGTCGATGCCGCTGAGTTTCAGCGCCAGCGAGTTGACGGACGCGTCCGGGCCGGTGCCGAAATAGACCGGGTTTCGCGGCGCCGCCGCATCCAGCTCGGCGCGCGTGGGGAAGCGCTGGTCCCGCAAACGAGTGACGAAGACCTGCGTGAGCGCGATCCACTCCCCCTCCTTAGCGACGGCCGCGCGCGACTTGATGTACCATAGCACGTCGGCGATGGTCTCCATTTCGGGGACGGGGTGGTCGAACTCGTACATGGCAGCATCGGCCGCGTGCACGTGAGAGTCGATCAACCCCGGCAGCACTGTCTTGCCGCGCAGATCGATTTTGCGGGTGCTCGGGCCGGCGAGCCTCGCCACCTCCTCGCGCGCGCCGATACCCACGATGCGCTCGCCACGGATCGCGATCGAATCCACAACGCGGAATTGTTGGTCTGCCGTAACGATCTTTCCGTGGTAGAGGATCACGCCGGCTTCCTGCGCATACGCGGGCGCCGTGGAGATGAAGACAGCCACCATGAGAATGCGAAGGGACATCGATCAAATCCTCGATTCAGAAATTTCAAACCGCTCGCCTTAAGGGCAACCATGATACGCCGCGAGACCGGTCGGCGAAAGCTCGCCCGCCGCGTAGACATGAGCCAAGTTTCCGAAATGAGCTCGTTCCTTCGGGGCCCCGAAGGTGTCGATCCCACCATGCCGTTGACAAATTGCGCCCGAATGTTGTACAGGGGGGGCGCAAATTCTCAGGCGCCGGAGACTTATCCATGATCGCAAAACAGGATTATGCACTTGACCCAAGGATCGGGGACTACCTCTCACCCCCGGCCCCTCTCCCGCAAGGGGAGAGGGGGGCTAGTTCAAAACCCGATGAATTTCTTTGCGCCTTGGCGTCTTTGCGTGAGGATTTGTGTCAAGTGTTTAATCTCGTCCCAAAATATAGTGACACCGTCTCCTGTAGCGGCGGTCGAAGCCTTCGGTCCCTGGCCTGCTTTATCCCTCTAGCCCTCCTCGCTGTGGGGAAAGCTCCGGCGGAAGTCGTCTCACCACTTGGCGCGCGGGGGCATGCCACTCTTCCCGAGGTCCAGAAGTTCGAGCCGGGCGGCAGCGACTTCCAGTTCGGCGAAGGATGGCGGCTGCGGCTGGGTGAGGGCGTCGGGCCCAATGACGTGGCTGTCGAGACTCTGCGAGAAGACTTGCAATCGAGATTTCGCGTCACGATGACCCAATCCGGAGCCCCAGGCGGCCGCGCGAAGACCATAAGTCTCTCCATCGCGCCGAACTCTATCGAGGTCGGAGAAGCCACCGACCGCGATCGGCGCGCGCTTGCCGAGCAGGCGTACAAGATCGCTCTCGCCCCCGGCAGCGTCAGCGTCAAGGCGAACGCCGCGCCGGGGCTTTTCTATGGTATCGAGACCCTCATTCAGTTGTTGAGGCCGAAAGGCGGAAGTTTGTGGTTGCCGGAAGGAGAAATCACCGACTGGCCGGACCTTGGACTCCGAATCATCTATTGGGACGACGCTCACCACCTGGAGCATCTGGACGTGTTGAAATCGGCTCTTCGCCGGGCGGCCTTTTACAAGATCAACGGGTTCGCCATCAAGCTCGAAGGCCACTTCCAGTATAAGAGCGCCACTCCCATGGTCGAACCCTACGCGCTCGCGCCGGCGGAATTGCAGGAGCTCACGGATTACGCCTCGCGGTATCACGTCCAACTTATTCCGTACCTGGACGGGCCCGCTCACGACGCCTTCATCCTGAAGCACCCGGAGTACGCCAGGCTGCGCGCGTTTCCGGAAAGCAACTACGAGTTCTGCGCGACCAACCCTGACACCTACAAACTGCTCTTCGGGATGTATCAGGACCTTTTAGACGCCAACCGGGGAAGCAAATACTTCGTTCTTTCGACCGACGAACCCTATTACGTGGGACTGGCCAATAACCCCCAGTGCGATGAGGCGACTCGCGCCGGGGAGGCGGGAAGCGTCGGGAAGGTACTCGCCGAATTTGTCACTAAAACAGCGAACTATCTGCATGACCGGGGGAGGACGGTGATCTTCTGGGGCGAGTACCCATTGGTCCCGGAGGATATACCATCTCTGCCGAGCCACTTGGTGAACGGCGAAGTTTACGGGCCGAAGTTCGATCCGGCCTTCAGAGCGCACGGAATCCGGCAAATGGTGTACACCTCGACCGAAGGGTCGGAACCGGTCTTCCCCAATTACTACATTCTGCCTTCCACTCGACGGCTTCACCCTGGGCTGCGAGGGCCCGGGCGAGTCGCAGACATGGTCGATCACATTTCTTTCACTTCCACCAGCGGCTTGTCGTTCACCCAGGCCGATGCGCCCTTGGCGCGACAGGCCGATTTGATGGGCGCGTTTGTCGCCGGGTGGGCCGATGCCGGGTTGCATCCTGAAACGTTCTGGCTTGGCTACGCCGCCGGACCCGCCGCGGCATGGCATCACGCATCAGACCCTCAAGAGTTGATGGACTCTTTTTACTCACTGTTTTACGGTCCAAGCGCAACGGCGATGGGCCGCGTTTATCAGCTCATGAGCGAGCAGGCGCAGTTTTGGGAGGACAGTTGGGAAAGCGCCCCCTCAAGCGCGCGACCTCCGATCTTCGGCGACTCGGACGCGATCTTCAAACCTGCTCGCCCGGCGCACGATCAGACGCTTCCCGCGTTGCCCGTACCCTCTGCGCAACTCCTGAAGCTCGAGTACGACTGGGGTCCGGACAATGCAAGGCGGCTCCAATTGGCGGCGGAATTCCTGAGTCAGAACGACGAATTGATCGATCTCGTGCATGCGAACCTCCAGCGCGTGGAGTTCAACCGCTACAACCTGGAAGTCTTCCTCTCTGTGGCCCAACTTTGCCGTCAGAATCTTGAAATGCTTCTGGACCTAGGGAGCATCAACGCCTCTCTTCAAACCGCGCAAGCCCAGGCGGGGCGAGGCGAGGCCGGGCGCGCCGTCGCGTCCCTTGACCGAGCGCTCGACCTCGCCGAATACATGCGCCAGCGCCGCAACGCCGTCCTCCAGAACGTCACCGCGACGTGGTACAAGAGTTGGTTTCCGCGAGTGGCGGAGGCGAATGGCCGCCGTTATCTCGATCGAGTCGACGACGTCAAGGACCACGAGCCGGTCCGGAGCGTCGACATGAGCTACCTTGTGTATCGCGAACTTCTGCTCCCGCTTCGGGATTGGGCAGAGCAGGTCCGGGCGGCCCGAAACCAATACGCACAGGCCAACCACATGCCCGCTCGGGACGACATGCTCGACTGGAAGGACACGAAAACGCTTCCCGCAAGGGAGCGCGTGGGCGACGAAGAGGATTAAACGCGGTTAACACCGCGACCGCTTCGCAAAGTAATTTCTCCCACCCGTCCCATCTGTCCCTATGCCTGGTCTCTGATGTGATACGGTTGATGCGGTGCTATGGCGTCCGTTCGATGCGAAGCTTGTCGAACTGCGGAAGAATCGGCAGCGCCGGGGAATCTCGCAAGTTGTTCGTTGTCAGAGCGAGATTCCTCGCTGCGCTCGGAATGACAGCGCTTCCAATCATTCTTCACCAAGCTGCTGGGCTGGTCGAGAAAAGGGGATTTCTTGAGGGGGAACGAAGCCGTCATCTACATTAGAAACAGCAGCTTAACATTAAAATGGCCGAAAAACGAAGCCAATTTTC
>QHZK01000521.1 GCA_003224635.1 Acidobacteriota bacterium
CCAGCCGAACCGCGACCCGGCCACCTGAGGGGTCAAAGAAGTGCGTCTTGTAAAATGGAGCGACCACGCTCAAAACGGCCGCCAGGAACACCCAGAAGCGCCAAGCCCAGCCTATGAGGATTGACGGAATCAGGAGTTGGCCGCCCAACTTGAGGCCGAAGCACGGTCCGACGCCGCCAAGGTAGAAGCCGCACAGCAGCATGGCGAGCGTCGAACTCCACGCCGAGGCGCGGGCCGGGTCAGCGCCCATGGCTTCAACCCAGTAACGGGTAATCACCAGCGCGCCCAGGACCGCCGCCGGGCCGACCGCTACGGGCCAGCGCCGCAACAGAAAGGGCACGGCCATCAGGATGACGACCACCGCGGAGTAAATGCCTATTGCTCCCACATGGCCCAGAATGTGCTGCCTGAGATGCGGCCAGTTGCCGTAATCGTCGGGCGACGCGAAATGACTGCCCTGCAACTGAAGTAGAGCGGAAACGAGGATTGCGAAGATCACCCAGCCTGCGGTCCACACCGTGAGGAAGACGGCAGGCAGGATGAGCTTCGTGAACCGGGTCACGCCGCGGAGCGGCGCGACGGCGCCCAGATAAATCGCCGCCAGAAAGAGGGCCACCGTGCTTGAAAGGTACCGCGTCCACGTATGGGCAGCTCCGGCAGTTTCAAGCACCAGGCGCGCGACCACGAGAACGGCCAGCAGCGTCTTCGGCCGTCGAAGCCAACCCTCATGGTCTGTCCCCTCAGACATATGCACCTCCTCCGGGCGTATCCCAAGCGGGAACGTAAAGCGGGGATCCGCCTCCCGACGCCGGAAGCGTTCTCTCGACCAAGAGAATTCTACCGCTCTGACACGGGGATGTTCAGTTCAGCCGCGGCCTGTAGTATGACAGAAGAATTCACGAGCGCAACAGAGGGGAAGAGATCAGGCCTCTTCGAGGTAGCGCAGACCCGCTGGGGTTGCGGATCTGCGGCTTGCCGGGGTGCGTGAAAATGCACGGCTCTTGAGGCGGCGATTTTCGCCGCGCCCCGGGCGGTATCGTCAGGTCCAGACTTGCGTCTATAATGAAGGGTCAGGGATGCTCCCACGGAGCGTACATTTGATGGAGAGGAGCGCACCCGGAAGCGATCGCAAGGGCGTCTTCGTTCTTTCCGCGCTCGCGGCCCTGGTGGGAGGACTGTGCTGCCTGACGCCCGTCGTGCTGGTCCTGCTCGGCCTGGCCAGCATTTCCGCCGCCGCCAGCCTGGGTAACGTCCTCTACGGCGACTATCACTGGGAGTTCCGGCTGGTGGCCCTGGCCTTCCTTATTCTGGCCCTGGTCATATACTTCCGCCGCAAAGGAATCTGCACGCTCGACCAGGCGCGTCGCGAGCGCAACCGCATCATCAACACGTCGCTTCTGGTCCTGATCTTTGCGGTCGGGATGTACATCTTCTGGACCTACATCGCCGTCCATTGGTTCGGCGTGTGGGCCGGGCTGCCCTGGCGACAATACGACGAGGGCTGGGCCATCCCCGCTTCTGCATCAGTGCTCGCCGCCGCGGTCATCCTCTATCTCGTCCTATTTCGGCGTTCGCGAAAAGCAGGTGAAGCGCGGGGGGCGCCACGCGCGGCTTCTTGACTTGCCAACGTCGGCCAATATCTTTCAGTGAATGTACGTGCCAGCCCAGACAAGTCCGGGTCCGACTGCGGCGACGAAAATCAGCGGCATGGAAGGCGCAGAAGAGTTATCGGAATCACGCTGAGCGCGGGTCAATGCCGCGCACAAGCTCACGCCACAGGTCGCCGACCCGAGATTCCCTGAGGTTCTGGACACCATCGCAATCTTTTCCGCGGGAATGCCCGATCGGTGCGCGAAGATTTCCACTACCCGTGGATTTGGTTCGTGCAATGCAAAATAACTTGCTGCTGATCGTGGCTTGCCAACGGCGATCTCCAGGTCGCCCAAGACGCGGTCCAGCGTTCCGATGGCTGCACTGGCCAGTTGCTCTCCTTTGAACTGAACGTCGAGCTGCCCCCGTTCTCCCAGCGACATCTCGAGCGCGGAAGCGAAAGTGCCGGAACATCCACAAACGAAATCTCCGAGGCGGTTGATGCTCCCACCGTCCGCGCCGGCAGACCGCGTGAGCACGAGTGCGCACGCGGCGTCGCCGAAAAGTCCCCGGAACTCTCCGGGCGCCTGCGACCGAGCAAGCCTCCGGCTGTTGACCTCTGACGCGACCACCAAAGCTACGTGGCGGCTCGCGGTACAAAGCAACGACTTCGCCGCCATCAGAGCATATACCACGCCTCCGCAGGCCCCGCCCACGTCTAGAGGAGCTCGACCGCAGCTTCCCCGTACAGCCCGAGCAGATACAGAACACATTATACATCCGGACGACCATGCTCGAATCGGCTCGGTTAAAGTGGGCGAGACGCGAATTTCCCTGCCGGGCTTCACGCTGCCCTCGATAGCAAGCATTTTCGTAGAAGATGCCGCCGTTCCGGTTGGAACCGACACCGACCGTACGCCGCTCACCCGCTATCTCGATCGCGAAGACCTTTTCACAGTCCTCTTCAGCGATTTCGCACTCGCTTATATTGATGGTTCCTTGTACCGGGACGAGGCGCTCCTCGGCGGAGGCGCGGACTTCCTTCGCCATCTACAGGCAGCGCCTCCGCTTGCCCAAGCGACTAGCGAAAAAGGAACCTTCGCCGATGGCCAACAAGCGTTTGGCGATACATCAGTATTTCGAGCCATCGTAGACCATATCGCACGCGACGCTGATGTGCTGCTGTGCGATGACCTTGGCGACGAGTGGGCAGACTTTATCGGCATAAGCACAGTGACTCGTCCTCCGATGGTCAGCTTCTACCACGCCAAGCATGGCGCCAGGTCGCTCAGCGCCGCTGCCTTTCATGATTCGGTGGGACAGGCGATTAAGAATCTCGGGCGGATGGCGTTGCCATCTGAGGCGATGCCAGCCAAATATGCGTCTTGGGAGACGCCGCAATCCCTAGGATGATACGGGGCGGTGGCCGATTAGAAATCGAACACAGGATCCAGGAGGTACGTAATGCGCCAGACCTGCTCAAACGGGTCTTCATCGTCACCTCGTCACTGAGCCAAGCGCAGGTCGAGGCGGCATTCAGCGCCGCCGCCACGGGTGAGCCACCTTCGGCACACTTCGTCCAGCTTTATTGGTTACTCGTGTCCTACTTCTCTGCTTGCGCTGAGATCGGCGCAATTGGCTATGTTGTTTGTCAGCCATGAAACTAAAGAGACCCCATCGCCCGGCTGCACTCGGCCAATGAGCGGGACAAGGGGCGGCGAAGCGCAACCGGGGCAGGATACGCCAACAACAATGGCTAAAGCGTAGGATTACGCCAGCAATCGTGACACGAATTGTCAAGAGTTGTGGCATCGAGCTGCAAGTTTCCCTTTGAAATCAGTCACCGACCATGTCATTTATTCTGACATCCTACACTCCTTCTCCTGTGGTAGTGGCGTTCGCGCGTGATTCTGTGGCAGGTTGCGTGTCAGCGAACAAGCTCCCCGCCGTGGCTGGTTGAGGTGCGCTCGAACCAGGAACCGGGGCCGCGGAATTATCGGCCGGCTTCTCAGCCGCCTTCTTCCTTCGCTCCTCAGCCTTCTTCCGAGCTTCTTCCTGAGCTGCCTTGGCAGCCGCGTCCATTTCGGCCTTGGCCTGCGCCAGCGTGCTACCAAGCTCCCGGTGGCACTCGACGTAGCTCGCTAGCTGCTTGGCGAGTTCCC
>QHZK01000522.1 GCA_003224635.1 Acidobacteriota bacterium
CCACGATCTTCACGTCCCCGCGCAAGGGCACGTGGCGGTATTTCAAGTCGCGGCAATCGAGGAACAGGGCGTGGTCGCGGCGGCCGAGGGCGGAGATGAACTGGTCCATGATGCCGCTCGGCACGCCGACGAATTCGTTCTCCGAGCGGCGGGCCAGCTTGACGGCCTCAACCGGGTCGAGCCGCAAGTTCATGAGGCGCTGCCAGAACGCCGTAGTTCCCACTTCCACCGCCGCCGAGGAGCTCAGTCCCGCCTCGCGCGGAACGTCGCCGCCAAAGACCAGGTCGGCCCCCGAGAGGCGGTGCCCGCCCGCTTCCAGAAACTTTGCCACGCCGCGAAGATAGTTGCTCCAGGAGTGGACAGCGTCCCTCTCGATAGCGTCCAGGCTGAACTCGACCGCGTCATTGAAGTCGAGCGCGTGAGCGCGCACCGTGCGGTCGCGGCGCGCGCGCCCGGCGAACCACACGTAACGGTCGATGGCGGCGGGCAACACAAAGCCGTCGTTGTAGTCGGTGTGCTCTCCGATCAGGTTGACGCGCCCCGGCGCGCGCACCACCACTTCGGGCGGCGCGCCGAAGAGCCTCTGGAAGGCCTGCTCAATCACCGAAGTTCCTCTCGCCTGGAAGGCAGCAGGCAGTTAGCAGTCGGCAGCGTCAATCCGCATAGCTCGCATCGTCCGACCATTCTATCGACACCTGCTCTTTGGTAATTTGCGCGCTGGATTTACCACACCTCGGACACTTCCGCTGGCCTTTGTTGATAAAGCCAGAGACAATGAACACTTGACCGCACACAGGACAGAGTACGGCTGCGTTGTTGCCGTACCAATCTTCGTGCTGACCGAGGTTATTCTTGTCAAGGTTCTTCTTGGCATTTATGTTCTCCGTGCTCATTTGACTTGCTCTTTCTGCGTCTCCCTCTACCTCTGCCAACTGCTTTCTGCCTACTGCCTACTGCCTACTGCTTACTGCCTACTGCTTTTCACAAGCTCGTCGCGTCGCACGGGCGGGACGGCGCGAAGTTCTGCGGCCTTCTCTTCCGCCAGCGAGTCGTTCAAAAAGCTTCCCGAGCCCGTCTCCACGCTGGCCAGATATTTCAATTTGTCCTTCGACCGGTGCGGAGGATAGAACTCGATGTGAAAATGGAAGTAGGGGAACCGTCCCTTCACCGGCGCCTGGTGCAGCAGCATCATGTAAGGAAACGAGAAGTGAAACAGATTGTCGTATTTCATCGTGACCCATTTCAGGATTTCGGCCAGCGCCTTCTCCTGCGCCGGGCGGAACTCGTCCAGCGCGCCCAGGTGCCGGCGGGAAAAGATGTGGACCTCATAAGGCCAGCGCGCGTAGAAGGGAACAAAAGCGGTGAAGGCTTCGTTTTCGGCCACCAACCGCCGCCCGTCGCGGCGCTCCTTCCTGAGAATCACGCAGTAAAGGCACCGCCGGTGCGCGCGCCGGTAGGCCCGCGCGGTCGCAAGCTCCCGTTCGAGGCGCGGCGGAACGTAGGGGAAGGCGTAAATCTGCCCGTGGGGGTGAGGCATGGTCACGCCGATCACCTTCCCCTTGTTCTCGAAAATCAGGACGTAGCGGATGCCCGGCGTCTGCTTCAGCTCGACGAACCGCTTTCGCCAAAGCCGGACCAGCTTGACCAAGTGTTCGACGGAGAGCTCGGGCAGCGAAGTATTGTGATCGGGGTGGTACAGGACCACGTCGCACTTGCCGTAGGACGGCGCCACGCGATAGAGATCATCGCCTTCGATGGCCGGCTCGGCGGGCGGGATGGTCAGCGCGGCGAAATCGTTGGGATAGATGTAAACGTCGTAGTGGTCCGGCACCCGGCCCGAGCCGGGGCAGAACGGGCACCAGCCGGTCGGCATGAGGGGGCGGTCCTGCCGGTGGGAAGCGGTCGAGACCCATTCCCGAACGGTAGGATTCCAGCGGAGTTCCGTCATGGACGATTCTGACGCGAGGCCCGGAGCGCGAGCCCGCCCATGAAAAGGCCGAACACCAGCATGACCCCGCCCCACACCAGGTCGATGTTCATGCCGAGCGACCGCCCGAGGCTCTCGCGATTGCTGGTGAGCCCGAAAATCACCAGAATGGCGCCGTAGATCGTGAAGATGAATCCGATCGGCCAGCGAATGTCCAAGCCCATAATTTCCGCCGCCTTGGTAAGCAGAGGCTTTGTGGCGTCAGTAGTCAGTTGTCAGTGGTCAGTACTCAGCAGTCAGTTGTCCTTGGTCTGTCGTAGACCATCAGTTGTCAGCTGACAGCGGTCAGACTTCGCTCGCCCTGCTGCCCTCCTGATGGCTACTGACAAGTGACTACCGACGCCACTGGCCATCCCTACCAGAAAATAATGTTCAAAACCGCGCAGAGCAACAAAACTCCACTGGCCATGATGCCGGGGCGCTCGTACCAGGGAAGGTGCTCGGTCTTCTGTCTCGGGGTCAACGCGTAGACCAGGCCGACCAGCTCCTCCTCTTTCCTGGGCTCGGTAAACGTCGTCACTACGACGGTGACCACAAAACAGATCGAAAAAGCCCAAATCGCTTGATAGAAATTATTGGCCATCGGGCTCGGGTAATGGATGATGCCGCCAGCGTACAAGAGATAATGCGTGATCGCGCTCGCAATGCCGGTCAGCAAGCCTGTGAACGCGGCGTTGGGCGAGGTCCGCTTCCAGAACATGCCGAGCAGAAAAATGGCGAAAAACGGCGCATTGAAGAATGAGAAAAGCAGTTGCAGGTAGTCCATGAGGTTGTTGAACCTCAGGACAATGAACGCCGTGGCGATCCCCCCCAGCACCGCGACCACCGTGGCGATGCGCCCCATCGTCAGGTAGTGATGGTCGGCTTTGCCCGGATTGATGTGGGTCTGGTAGATGTCGTAAGTCCAGACGGTATTAAACGCCGTGACGTTCCCCGCCATGCCGGACATGAAGCTCG
>QHZK01000523.1 GCA_003224635.1 Acidobacteriota bacterium
TAAACCACTTCACTGTACCTTGTTCCTTCATGCTTTGCGACATCCTCTTCTATTTGATTTGGCAATTTGCTAAATACGGCAACGGCGGGCGAGACCCGACGATCCGATGTAAAACCGCGGGTCACAAAAGCGAACAGCACCCGATTGCTCTTGTGGCTGTTTCTCAGGACCACTCGGTATTACAACTTTACTACAAACTGCACCCCTATACTAGCACGTCCGAGTGGCAATGGCTAGAAGAAACCGAAGAAGGAGCCTGGCCTATCAAGGTAATATCCGCTGAATCAGCCACCTACGCTGTTTTGCCTGCGAACGGCAAAGGGGGGGCGGTCTCAAAGGGGTCGCTAATTTTCATTCCTGCCCTGAAAATGGGCGCTAAGTGCCTTGTTTTCACTGAAGGCTTCTCTGCATTGGTAGCGCCCATTTTCATTGCTTTGCGGATGTCGCAAAGCGACATGACCACTCAGTTCATCAGTAAGAGCGCCGCGACCGGGAGACCTACAAGCATCCGCGTGGCTCGCCAATGACGCGCCGGACGCCGTTCCATATTATTTTCCTGCTTCGTTGAGCCGCCGAAGCGGCATGAGCTATTCGTACCGCAAGGCGACCATGGGCTCGAGGCGGCTGGCGCGAAGGGCGGGAAGGTACCCCGCCGCGCAGGCAACGAGCGCCAGTCCGGCCGTGGCCCCGGCCAAGGTTGACGGGTCATGCGCGGTCAGGCCGTAGAGCTGGGTCTCGACGGCGCGCATTAGCGCCAGCGCAGCCGGGATTCCGGCCGCGATTCCGGCCGCGACCAGCAGCAGCACATCGCGCATGACCATCCAGATCACCTTTCTTCGGTCAGCCCCGAGGGCCATCCGGATGCCGATCTCCCGCGTCCTCTGTGCGACCGTGTAGGCCATCACGCCATACAGCCCGATGGCCGCCAGCAGCGTCGCCAAAGAACCAAAGACGGTGGAGAGGCTTGCGATCATACGTTCGGTGGTGAGCGAGTTGCTGATCTGCACCTCGGTAGTCCGCAGGTCATAGAGGGGGAGGGTCGGATCGAGCTCCCGAACTTTCGCTCGCACGGCGGGCATTAGCTGACTCGGATCGGAGCCGGTTCGCACGTATACGGTCATGCTGCCGAGGAAGTGACTCCCGAGGTAAGGAATAAACGCCTGCTCCGGGATGTCGTCGCGCAGATTGGTGTACTTGATGTCCTTCACCACGCCGATGATTTCCATGTCTGTCCGCGTTCCGGGGTCGGTCCCGAAGCCGAGATGGCGGCCTACCGGGTTCTGCCCGCCGAAGTAGTGCAACGCGAACTTCTGGTTGATTATCACCGCCGTCGGCGTCCAGTCGTCCGGTTGGGGACCGTTCTTCACCTCGCGGTTATCTTGTAAGGTAAAGTCGCGGCCGGCGACGATGGGTACGTTCAGGGTAGCGAAATAATTCGGGCTGATCTGGTTCATGTACGGCTGCGCATGGTCGTCGGGTTTGGCAGGATTGTAACCTTCCACGGTCATCCCGCTGTCCCATTCGTTGTCTTCGAGAATGCGCACTGACGCCAAGCCCACCGATTGGACTCCTGGAATCGAGCCGAGGCTGTCCGTCAACTGTCGGTAGAAAATCTTCGCTCGTTCGGGTGTGTAGCCGCCGAGCGACGGGTCAAGGTTGAACCCCACCAGCCGGTCCGCCGGGAAGCCCGGACCAAGGGTGCTGAGGTTGTTGAGACTGCGGAGGAAGAGGCCAGCGCCAATCAACAGCAAAAGCGAGAGCGCCACCTGTGCAACCACGAGAGTCTTCCGCAGTCCTCCGTGCACGCCGCCCACCACCGCCCCCGCCTGATCCTTTAGAGTCCGCCCGACGTCAGGCTTGGTGGTCTGCAGAGCAGGCACGAGGCCAAAAACCAATCCGGTCACAACCGTCACCGCCAACGTAAACAGGAGGATCCGAGAGTCGGGCGTGGTGGAGACATTTAGGCCTCCGGAATCGGCTGGCACATAGAGGGCCATGAGCGCCTTATCCGCCCAGAACGCCAAGGCAAGGCCTGCGAGGGCTCCCAGCGTGGAAAGGCAAAGGCTTTCGATCAGGAGCTGGCGCACAATCCTTCCCCGGCTGGCGCCGACCGCCAGCCGCACCGCGATCTCCCTTTGCCTGCCCGTCGCGCGGGCGAGCAGCAGGTTCGCAACGTTGGCGCAGGCGATCAGCAGCACCACGCCGGTAATCCCCATCAGCACCCAGAGCGGCGTCGAAAGCTCCTGCCGGAAATACGACCGGCCCTGCGACCCAGGCAAGACGTCGATCGTGCACTTCAGGAATTGCTCGCGGTCATAGGCTGAGGCGTGAGCGAACGCCGCCTCGCGCACCTCCATTTCGAGCATCGAACGCATGAAGGGCTGGAGCGACGCCTTCGCCTGCGTCCTCGTTACCCCCGGCTTCAAGCGCCCGAACGCGTTCACCCAGCGGGAGCGGCGGTCCGTGAGCATGTTCATGGGGACAACGAGCATCTGCTGCTGCATCATGACCGGGATGAACAGTTTTGACGAGTGTCCCAACTCCACGCCGTCAAAGCCCGCCTGCGCCACGCCGATGACGGTCATGGGGTACTTGTTCACGGTGAGCCTTTTTCCGAGAATCGCCGGGTCTCCCGCGAACCGCTGCTTCCAGTAGCTGTAGCTCAGAATCACCAGTGGAGCGCCGTTGGGCGCCCGGTCTTCTTCCGGTGTAAACGTACGCCCCAGCGCCGTGGTAACGCCGAGAACGCCAAAGTAAGTTCCCGATACCAGCTCCGTTTCCACGCGCTCCGCCTGCCCACCGAATGTGAGGCTGACCGCAGTCGGGAAGCGACAGAACATCCCGGAAAAGACCTGGTTGTGATCCTGAAAGTCCCGGTACATCGGATAGGAGATCGCGTTGCCGCCCCAGTTGTTGCCGTAGTGCCGACCCCGTATGGTGAGCAAGGCCAGTTGTTGCGGGTCCTTCACGGGCAAGAGCCGCAGCAAAACTTGGTCGAGCAGCGTGAAGATCGCAGTATTAGCACCGATGCCGAGCGCCAGGGTCAGCACCGCCACAGCGGTGAACACCGGATTCTTCGCCAGCACGCGTGCGGCGTACCGAATGTCTCCAGCTATAATGCCCATTGGCACCACCCCTCGGGAACACTCTTTCTCTTAGACGAAAAGTCGAGGAGGAAGTTTAGCCGGTTTTGAAAAAGTTGCCGCCACCGAAAGACTGTCCTGCGCTGGCGGGATCCACGCGGTTTCATCAGACCTGCAGATTGCGAAGGTAGGGAACGCTGGCCTTCATCAAGTTCAGGTCCATTTCGACGAAGTAATTTTTGATGCCGCCGGTCTTCGCCGCGGTAAAGATTTTCTTCCAGTCGAGGGTGCCCTGGCCCACCGCCGTTATCTTCCTGGTTTTCGCCGACCAGCCTTGCACGTGCATGGAAATGAAGCGGCCAGGGTGCTTGGTGAAGTACTCGGCTGCGTCGTAGCCGCGGCTGATCGTGGAGACCTGGAACTGGAACTTGGTCAGCTCCGGATCGAGAAGGTCAAACAATAAGTCATAAGTGCGCTTGCCGCCGACCATCGTGAGCTCAAAATCCTCATTGTGAAGGCCCTGCTGGATGCCGGCCTTGGCCGCCTGCTCGCCCATTTTGTTGTATTCGTCGGCCGCCCGCTTCACGTCATCCATCGTCGGCTTCCGCGGCCCGCCGAGGCTTGGCACAATCATTTGCGTCAGGCCAAGGTCTTGCGCCCAGCCAATTCTGCCCGGCTGATTTTCCCTAAGC
>QHZK01000524.1 GCA_003224635.1 Acidobacteriota bacterium
CCTTCCGTAATGGCCTCGTTGATTCGGACGGCTTTTTGACCAAGCTGAACCCTGCCGGTTCTCTCATCATCTATTCCGGCTTTATCGGCGGCGATGAACACGACAGGGCCCTTGCGGTAGCCGTCGACACCGAACAGAATGCCTACGTGACGGGGCAAACCGACTTTGGGTATTTCGCGGATACACCCGCGTGTCCATGCACGACGACGACCACGACAAACGGCGGCACGACGACCACGACCACGACCTGCCCCCCGTGCGCCCCCTTTCCAACGACGGGCGGTGCGTTACAATCGCTTCCTGGACTCACGGACGTTCTTCCTGACGCTTTCTTGATTAAGATCAGCAACTCAGGGTCCTCGATCCTTTACTCGACGCTCTTCGGCGGTGACGGGGAGAGCATCGGTAATGGCATTAAGGTAGACAATAACGGGAATGCGTACGTGGCCGGCGTCACCTATTCGTCCCACTTCTTCCCCGTCGTTGCGCCGCCTCTTCTGGCTGGACCTCAGCTTGGTTCTGGCGGTAATGCTGACGCTTTCGTGGTGAAGATCAATACGTCGGCATCCCGGCTTGCGTCGGACGCTTACGCGACTTACCTCGGAGGCGACGGCATCGACCAAGCCAACGGCATCGCCTTGGACGGCGCCGGCAACGTCTATGTTACGGGACAAACCAGCTCAACCTCGCCGCCGTTTCCGACCACAACCGGAGCCCTCCAGACCGCCTGCGCCTTGAATCCGCTAACAGGAGTATGCGACGGCGACGCGTTCGTGACCAAGCTTGATCCTACTAAATCCGGCGCGGCGTCACTCGTGTACTCGACGTACCTTGGCGGCACCCGCGCAGACGTCGGCCACGGCATTGCCGTCGACGGGGCTCGAAATGCCTATATCACGGGATACACGACCTCCGGGGACTTCCCGACCAGCGGCGCGCTCTTGCAGCGCACCTACGGGGGCGGCAATACTGACGCCTTCCTGACCAAGCTGAATCCTGCCGGCTCGGCACTGGTGTATTCTTCCTTCCTGGGTGGCAGCAATGCGGACATCGGGTACGGCGTCGCCGTTGACCCGAGCGGGAACCCCTACGTGGCGGGGCAGACCTGCTCGACCGACTTCCCTACTGTGGGTGCGTTGCAGCCCGGCTACCACGGCAATTGCGATGCGTTCGTCGCCAAGACCGCGACCGGGCCGAGCATCTCTGTGAGCCCGGGCAGCGTGAACTTTCCCGCTCAAGCGTTAGGCACCACGAGCAGCCCGGAAACAGTTACCGTGCTCAGTACTGGAGACGTTGCGCTCTCGATCAGCAGCATTGCCATCACCGGAGACTTTGCTGAGACTGACGACTGCACCGGCGCCTCTCTCGCCACCGCAACCAGTTGCACCATCAACGTCACGTTTACGCCCACCGCTGCGGGCAACCGCAATGGAGGAATCACGATCACGGACAACGCGCCGGGCAGCCCCCACACTGTGAACCTGGTCGGAGGGACCGGCAGTACGTTTGCTCTCTCAGCCTCGCCGCACTCCGTGACGGTCGTCGCTGGCGACTCAGCAAGCTTCACGCTTACCGTTACGCCTGCCGGCGGGTTCAACGGGACCGTCAACTTGAGCTGCAGCGGCCTGCCCGCGCAATCAAGCTGCTCCGTCTCACCCGGCTCCGTAACGCCAGACGGCGCCAACCCTGTGACAAGCCAGGTCACTGTGAGCACGGCGGTTCGGTCGATCACACCGCCCGGACCCAGACCGAACCCGCCCGCTTGGCCCGTCGCATTCCCTTGGCTGCTCGGCGCGTTTGGGATGGCCATCATAGCTGCCTTGACCTTCGCGAAACGACAGCGGGCGTGGGTGGGCCTCGCCGTTACCGTGCTCTTCGTCGCATCTTGGGTTGCGTGCGGCAACGGCAAGAGCTTCAGCCCTCCATCAGGCACCCCCGCAGGCAGCTACACGCTGACAATCAAAGGAACTTCCGGCGCCGTCACCCACAGTGCTCCGGTGGCCCTGACGGTGAGGTAAAAGCGGCTGGAGCAGGCGCCTTGCAGGAGGGCGGGCTTCAACCCGGCCATACCCCAAGGCTACAAACAAAGCTATCGAAAGTATTGGTGAGCGCGCTATCGGCAGGGCTAAAGCCGTGCCCTTCCGCACGATTGGCAAGGGTTTTTTCAGCAGTTCGGCTAGAGCTGAGCGCAAGCGGCACTTACTCCAACTTGATGATCCCGAAGGCTCGGCGGTCGGACGGCGCCGGCGCAAAGGAGGATGAACTACATGCAGAAGGTTACGTGGCTCGTCTCGCTGGTTCTATGGCTGGGTGTGACGGCGATGGCGCAGGAAACCCCCCAGGCTGAGGTGTTTGGCGGCTACTCGCACTTCGTGGCGGACGTGGGCGGCGCAAGCGTCAACATGAACGGATTTCACGTATCGGTGAGGGAAAACTTCAATAGCTGGTTCGGCGGGGACTTGGATTTCAGCACGAACTACGGTACCGAGGCCGGCTTCAATGTCAACACCCAATCGATTATGTACGGCCCGGTATTTGCTTACCGAAAGCGGTCGCGCGTGACTCCTTTCGCTCACGTTCTGCTGGGAGCGGTGCGCGGTAGTGACGGCTTCGTGGGTATTTCTAAGTCCGCTACTAAGGTTGGCGTGGCGCCAGGCGGGGGCGTCGACGTCAAGTTGAGTGACATGGTTTCTATTCGCCTCGTTGAGGCCGACTACATGATGACGCGTTTTCTTAGCGTAAGACAAGATAACATCCGTGTCTCCGCCGGCATTGTCTTAACGTTTGGCAAGAAATAGCCGGACTCCTGCCCTTCAGTAACCACACAACTTCGACCTCTGGGTTGCGCGCCCGATGAGGTTCCCTACTGCACCGTCGGGTGCGGCGCCGGCATGCGGAGGTC
>QHZK01000124.1 GCA_003224635.1 Acidobacteriota bacterium
CTTAAGAAACAGGCAACGGTGGAACCTGCTACGGACGCAATCCGAGGACAGGACGATAGCGTGTGCAATGGCAATGAGTCGGTAAGGGCATCGCTGCCATTTTGTTTCCCCAAGCTTAGGCGGCGTCAATAAATCCCCCCAATGCGTTGGACCTGCAAGAGGAGCGGCCGGCCGTCGCCTCTTGGGAACGAAACACGACATGGTATTTGCAGTCCCATTTCGAATGGGATAGGCTCTGATACAGGTCTGACATTACATTCTCCTTTGGGATGGGTTCTCATCAAGCCACCTTGGAGGAGGATGTTACTCTCTTCAACGGTCAAACCTTTTCGAGTCTCACTGGTCGAACCAGTGGCTTACCTCTGTGCCAGTTACTTCACCCGTGATGGTGCGGGATTATAGACTGTTGATGGGCGGCTTGGACGGAACTCCGTTCAAAATACTCGTCTGGAGAATAAAGCGGGCGTACAATGCTCGACATTTTCAGAGTCAAAAAGAAAATCCCGGTTTAGTGGAGGAGCCCATGACAAGCCGGATCGTAACTCTGTTCTTGGTCGGTTTGCTGATGGCCCTTGGCACGGCCGCGCAAAGCCAGACCGCGACCTCGACGGTGCCTTCTGTCGAGCAGGTTGCGGCCATTTATCCAGAAATCGACGCGCTCTACCGCGATTTACACCAGCATCCCGAACTCTCCATGCACGAACGACAGACGGGGGCGAAGCTGGCCGAACGCCTGAAAGCGCTGGGCTACCAAGTAACCACCGGCGTGGGCCGCACCGGGATCGTGGCCATACTGAAGAATGGGGATGGCCCAGCCGTGCTGCTGAGGACCGACATGGATGCCCTGCCCGTGGAAGAGAAGACCGGTTTGCCATACGCGAGCAAGGTGACCACCACGAATAGCGACGGGGTCACCGTCCCAGTGATGCATGCCTGCGGCCACGATGTCCACATGTCGAGCTGGTACGGGACGGCGAAACTGATGGCTGCCAATAAGGAACGCTGGCATGGCACACTGATCCTGATTGGCCAGCCCGCCGAGGAAACCGGTGAGGGCGCAACTGCCATGCTCAAAGACGGCCTCTTCACACGTTTCCCGAAACCCGGTTACGCTTTGGCTATCCATGACGACCCTACGCTGCCGGCCGGCCAGGTGGGATTCACGACTGGTTACACGATGGCGTCGTCAGATTCGGTGGATGTCACCATCTATGGCCGCGGAGGCCACGGCGCGCAGCCGCAGGATACGGTTGATCCCATCGTTATCGGCGCTCGCACGGTAATGGCGCTGCAAACCATCGTCTCGCGTGAAATCAATCCGCGCGATCCTGCCGTGGTCACCGTCGGCGTCTTCAACGGCGGCACGAAGAACAACATCATTCCCGACGAGGTCAAGCTACAGCTCACCGTGCGCTCCTACAAGCCCGAAGTACGCAAGCACCTGCTGGCTTCGATTGAGCGCATCGTCAAGGGTGAAGCCATGGCGGGTGGCTCACCGAAAGAGCCGCTGATCAAAGTTACACCCGCTGCCAATGCCACTTACAACGATCCTGAACTCACCAAGCGTGAGGTGGGCGTGCTGAAGAAAATCCTGGGCGACAGTAACGTGGTGGAGCTCCCGCCGAAGATGGTGTTCGAAGACTTCTCGGAGTACTCGCTGGCTGGCGTGACTGCAACGATGTTGTACGTGGGCGGCGTGGAACCGGCAAAGTTCGCGGCGGCCAAGCAGTCCGGCGCCGTGGTCCCAGGGCTGCACTCGCCATTCTGGGCGCCGGATCGTGAACCTACGCTCAAGACGGCCATCACGGCAGAAACCGCGATGCTGATGGACTTGATGGCCAAATAAACTGCACCAAAAAAACAGATACCAGTGTGTAAGCAAATCCAACAACGAGCCGTTGTGGCAGGGGAGTGGCGTGAAGTCCCTGAGCCAACATAGTCGCAAAGCTCCCCAGTCCGCCCAGAATGCGCGTCGCGCCGTGAATCAGAATGTTGATGCCCAGCGTAGCTCTTAAAAATGGATGTGCGAGCGGCGGATCGGTTTCTTTTCCCTTAACTTTCTCCATTTCTCTGATTGGCATGAGTGAACTCCTATCTCGATCGGCTGTGCTCGCGGACTGTTTCTTCCACAATGCCTTTCGCCATGCATCCGAAAGTCCTGAATCGGGCTCCCTTCTCGTGCATCGAAGCGAGGAGCTTCTTCCCTTCGCGATCGACGAAGCTGACTTCGCAGAGGTCACCATCACCAGCTTGTTCCCAGAGTCCTCACCGCGCGCCAGCTCGGTTCGAGTTCATGTGCCCAGGGTCCGGCGAGTTTTCCTTCCAGTTTGAGGGCCGCAATGCCTGGATCTCTTTCGATCGTAGTCTTTAGCATCGTGCGCCACGCTATTATCGCATCCAGGCCTGCTCCGAGTGCGTCACCGGAATCTGGCGCGGCTTTCTCGACGCCAGCGAGGGGAGACGGGAAGAATCCCGACCGCCGCCCAACGCCTTGATGAGCTGCACGCTTGCGATCATGCAGCGTGTCAGAATGTTGACGGCTACCTGTTCATCCGCCAGGGCCGTGCTCTGAGCAGTGATGACTTCGAGATAGGTCACCAGGCCGCCTTTGTAACGATGGTTGGAAAGCGCCGGAGAACCCTCAGCGGACCTTACAGCTTCGTCCTGGGTTCTTGCCTCGCGGTCGAGGATTCGCAGCGCCGCCAAGTTATCCTCAACTTCCTGGAATGCGGCGAGGACACTCTGGCAATAAGCAGCGACAGGAAGCTCGGTGTGCGCGGTCGGCATTCGGCCGCCGAGCTCGCAACGCCAAGCCTATCCCCGAACAAGCCCAATCCGCCGAAGTAGCGTCGAACGGCACCTTCCAGCTTGCGGCACGCCGACCTGCGGTGGTCACTTCCATTGCCCTCTTGAACCACATCCGACCGGCCCACGTGTCTGGTTTCTGGCTTCTCGAATCCTCGAGGTCAACGGAGGGTTTCTCTTTGATGGCGCTGGCGCTCAGGCTGGGCCGAAGCAGAGCACGCGGACCGGCTACTGTCGAGAGCTGCCGAGGATTAGTCGCCGCGAAACGCCATGTTGTCGCAGACGAAGACGCGGTAGCCGACGGTCAGGGCCAGGCGCATCGACTTATCGTTCGAGTTGCGGACACCGATCGAGAAGCGACAACCGTCAAAGCTGGTTTCGAGGTCGAGGACGCCGAACATCTTCATGCCATCCTGCGAGACGGCGTACTCGTCCCGCACCACGCCGATGTGCCGGAAGCTCAGGGTTTCTGCCCAGGCCTCCGACGATCTCGTGGTGCGGCACGGGCCGGTGGGTCAGAGTTCCTGCCGGGGTAGGAATGGCTGTGAGTTCCGCGCGGGTGAGCTTGCGGCTTCCGCAGTGGGCGCTGAGTTGAGACGGTTCCATAGAGTCGATCCTCCTTTGTGTTGTCAAAGAGCTGGTTGAAGGTGCCTGCCGTAAGGGACAAGCCCTTCCAGACGCCCCGCCGATTGGCGGGAGGCAACGAGACTCGAGAGTCTTCGCCGACGCGGGGCCGGTGGAAAGGTTCGTTGTTTGGGCTAAGAAGGTAGGAGGTTGTCCGGCGGGACGGTTGGTGCAGGGTTCTTCTGGCGGTCAAAGTAGGCGACGCCGAGGGTAGCCGCGTCGAACATGCTCATCCGGTAGTCTTCGCTTTCCCACGGCTTGCGCTTCGGGGTTAAGATGGGTCGAAGCTCGGCAAAGCGCTCGGCCAGGGACGTGGCGATCTGGTGCTTCGTCAGGCGTTCCTCTCCGCCGAAAAGCTTGCTCGCGGCGCCCCGCTTGAACACGCGCGTCCGGATTCCGCGCAGGCTGGCCTTGTGGCGGACCAGTTCAAGAATTTTTCGCGTGCGGCGCGGTTGACCTTCTTGCGGGACGGAGGTTCTTTGGCGACCACGACGGCCGGTCGAAAGTCTTCGAGCAAGGCCGCGATCTTGGTCGCCAGCGGTATCCGAACGGCATTCGCGCCGTTGCGGAAACTTTGCACGCCCCAGTCGAGCAGAAGCGTCGGGCCTTCAAAAACCACGTAGCCGAAGCTGCGCGGTCGCACATCGTTTCGAGCTTCGACTTCAGCGCCGCCAGTCGTTCGCCGACCACTTGGCCAGCCACCTCGCGCAGGCCCGCGAACAGCTCGGAGACCGGAACCCCGAACGCGGCTTCGCAGGCGAGGGCCGTCCTCAGGGGCGGCAGGCGCCGACGCTTCTCGTAGCGCGACACCTGCGCCCCGTTCCGGCAACCGACGAGAAAGGCCACCTCACGCTGGGTGAGACCGGAGCGCTTGCGGTAGGTCCGCAGGTAGTTTTCGAGTTTGGGGGTTGCCATTGAGTAAGGCTGCCAGTGAAGGCGGAAGAACTATCCTCAGACTACGCGAACGCCGACGAACCTAATTAGGTTAGATCGAGGCTGTTGAAAGACTTGTCGCCGATGTCATTCCCAGGAGTTTCGGGGTCGGAATGACACGGCCCGAGAAGGTTCTTGAAGTGCCAGACTTGCTAATCAGACGGCGCGGGTGTTGGAAGTGGTCGAAAAGGACGGCTATGAGATTTGCAGTGTATTTCCTGCTATGTCTCATGCCTCTTCTCGCGCAGCCCGAGGACCTGGCTAGGAAATCGCATCGCGCCAAAGACTTAATGGCGGCCGGACAGTTTCAAGAGGCCATACCCGTCTACCGCGAGCTGGTGCGGGCCGCGCCTGACAATCCAGGCTTGATTATGGACCTCGGCCTTGCCCTGGATATGGCCGGATACAAGCGCGAGGCGGTGCGCGAGTTCGAGGCTGCTTTGCGGCTCGACCCCCGTCAAGCGCCGGCGTGGCTCTTTCTGGGAACGGCCCACCTCGATCTGGGCGAGCCCGCGAAGGCCATCGAACCCGTGGAGAGGGCCCTTAAGATTCAACCTGACAACTTGGACGCGCAGGAAGCCATGGCCGAAGTTTTCCTCGCGGTCGGCAGGTTCGAGCAGTCTGCGGAGCGCTTCCGGAAACTCTTAGAGTCGAACGCCCAGAATTCAAAGGTCTGGTACGGCTTGGGACTCGCCTACCAGGACCTCGCACAGCGGAATTTCGACGGGCTCGAGAAAGTTGCGCCAGGGTCCGCGTACTGGCTTGACCTGGTCGGCGAGTCACGCCTCAAGGTGCGGCAATACAACAGCGCGTTCTTCTTTTACCGGCAGGCTCTGGCCAAGATGCCCTCGATGCGCGGCGTGCACGCGGCTCTGGCCGAGGTCTACAGGAACACCGGGCACCCCGACTGGGCGGCTATCGAGGAGGATAAGGAGAGCCGAATCCCGCCGCCGGACTGCAGTTCGCAAAAGCCCGAATGTGATTTTCTGGCAGGACGCTATTCGGCGCTCGTGGCCTCGCCTGACGGGTGGAGTGCAGCCGAGTCCTATTATTGGCGGACGCGCGCTTACAATAAGCTGTCTCTCGAGGCGTTCTCCCGCCTTGGTCAACTGCCTCCGTCGGCTGAAATGCACGAGCTCGTGGCCAAGATCCACTTTGACCAGAGGCAATACGATGAAGCGGCCGGAGAATGGCGGGAAGCGTTGAAGCTTTCTCCGGGCAATCCCTACGCTAGAAATGAGCTCGCACTGTCTCTGATCCAGGGCGGGGACCGCCCGGCGGCCGAGCCCTTGCTGCGAGAGCTTCTGAAGCAATCGCCGGGGTCGGTCGAGTTGAACAACATGATGGGCGACACGCTGCTCGACCTGCAGAAGGCGGAAGAGGCCATTCCCTTTTTGAAGAGGGCCGTCCAGCTCGAGCCCAAGCTGCTCCCCGCCCGGCGCACCCTGGGGCGCGCTTATCTGCAGCTTGGCCAGCCGCAGCAGGCGATTCCACACTTGAAGGCCGCGCTACCCATCGACGATGACGGCAATCTGCACTATCTGCTGGCCCGCGCCTATCAGACGACCGGTCAGGCAGAGCTGGCCAAGGCAGCGATCAGAGATTACCAGGAGATTGCGAAGTCAGCCAAGTCCGAGGAACAAGCCACCGAGCAGCAGGTCGAGATTACGCCGCCTTGAGCGCCTTGCGGCTTGGCGCGATCATCCCTTCCGCTCGTGGGCTTCCAGGAACTGGTCAGTCTTGACGTCCCGCAGCACCTGTACAGTCCCGCTCGGCCAGCGGATTTCGATTCTCTCGATCTTCCCCAATTTCCCGGTCCCGAAGTGGACTCCCTGAGAGCTTGATGAGGCGTAGCCCACGGCGGTGGTCATGTGATTGATCTGCTTGCCCAGCCGGATGCGGGCGCCGATTCCGTCGCGGTTGCTCCGCGCGCCGACGAGTCTCAAGCCCAGCCAGTGGTTCTCGTCGGGGCTGACGTTCTGCCAAAGCTCCGCAGGTTCGCCGAGCGCAGTCACCACCACGTCGATCTTCCCGTCGTTGTCGAAGTCGGCGAAGGCGCTTCCGCGGTGGGCCCTCGCGGCCTGGAAAGCTTCACCGGCCTCGGCGGAAACATCGCGAAACGTTCCGTTCCCGAGGTTGGCGAAAACGCTGTTGGGCTGCTTGTAGTGAGTCGGCCCGAACAGATCGACCAGGTCGTTCACGTCCGAGTTGGCCGTGAACAGGTCCTTCCAGCCGTCGTTATCGAAATCAACAAAGCCGTTGCTCCAGCCGCTTCGCGGCGCCGTGAGCGGGCCGAGCCGGCTCGAGTAGGTCGCCTCCTGGAACATGCCGTTTCCGAGGTTCTGAAACAGCGGGAATGTCTCGCCGGTCAGAGCAGTGAAGGTGATGTCGGGCCGGCCGTCGTTATCGTAATCGCGGAAGTCTGCACCCATGCTGGCGACCGCCACCCCGTTGTTGGTCAGGGCCACTCCCGCCTGGAGCGCCACTTCCTCAAACGTGCCGTCGCCTCGGTTGTGGAAGAGGAAATTGGGCAGGTTGTCGTTGGTCACAAATGCGTCCATGAAGCCGTCGTCATCGTAATCCGCGAAGGCCACGCTCATACCTCTGCCGATGTGCCGGGCGATGCCCGCCTTCTCCGTGACGTCCTCGAAGGTGCCGTCGCGCCGGTTGCGATACAGCGTGTTCGAGAGCCCCTCGAAATACTTGGGGTGGCAGTAGACGCGAATGTTGCGCTCCCGGTCGCCGCAGAAGCGATCGTAATCAGGCGTCCACTTGGCGTAGTTCACCACGAAGAGGTCGAGCCAGCCGTCGTTATCATAGTCGAACCAGCCGCCGGCCACGGACCACTTGTCGCTCTTGATGCCGGCCTTCTCGGTCGCGTCCTCAAAGCGGCCGTTTCCCAGGTTGCGATACAGGATGTTCCTGTAAACGCCGGCCACAAACAGATCAGCGTGGCCGTCGTTGTCATAGTCTGCGGCCGCACAGCCCATCGAGTAACCGGCGCCAGCCACCCCGGCTTCCTTCGTGACGTCGGTGAATTTCATTCCGCCGTCGTTCCGATACAGGCGGTTGTGAAACTGCGGCGAGTCCTTCTCGAGCGAAGGAAGGGCGGCGCCGTTGGTAAAGAAGATGTCCGTTAATCCGTCGCCGTTGTAATCGAACGCCGCCACACCGCCGGGCATGGTTTCGATCAAATGCTTCCGCGGGGTCGGATTATTGTGCAGCACAAAACTGAGGCTGGCGCTCGACGCGATTTCGCGGAATCGAATGGGCGCGAGCGCCGAGTCAGGTTTCGAGCTGGCGTGGGCGGCACGAGCGTCGCGTCCGTTTAGTGCTGCCTGTTTGCGGCCTTGAGGAAAGAGGAAAGCTCCGAGTCCGGCGGCGAGCAAGTCTCTGCGACTGGTCTTCGGCGGGGAGTACGATCTATCCATGAACCGGCGAGGTTATGATGGCACTTTTCAGACAGGGTGTCAACGAACGGGGTAGCTACCGAAAGTCGGAGGTTAGCTTCGTTTTGATTTCTGGTTTCTGACTTCCGCCTTCCGAGTTTAAGGGTTCCTCACCTTCCACTCAATCTGCGCCAGGACGCCGCCCAGAATCTTCACGTCATGATTGGTAAGTCCGAGGCCGAGGAGCAGGCGGCGCAGCTTGACCAGCGTGGCGCTCCGGCTCTTGGGCTTGAGATACCCCACGTCGTCCAGCACCCGCGCGGCGCGCTCCAAGACGCGCTCGAGCGGCTGGAGGCTCGCAGGGTCCGAGAGGTGGACCTTGGCGGGCGGCCGCCCGGCTGTAGCACGCGCCTGATTTTTCAGATCCGAGTCGAGCGCGCCCGCGCGAGCAAGCTCGTAGCAGCATACGGCCACGGCCTGCCCCAGGTTCATGGACGGACAATCCGCGCAGGTGGGAATGCGGACCAGGGCGTGGCAGTAACTCAACTGCTCGGTCGAAAGCCCGGTCTTCTCCGATCCAAAGAGCAGCGCGGCCCGCTTGGGCGCGTTCGCGGCGCGGCTTCGGTGGCTCCCGAGCCAGCTCGAGAATTCGTCGAGCGGGACCAAGTCGCGGTCAAGATTGCGCCGCGAACCGGCCGTCGTGCCCACAACCAGCGCGGCATCGCCAATCGCCTCACTGAGGCCGTCCGCCGCGCGCGCGCGACGATCCCCTCGGCGCCTACGGCCGAGCGGGTCTCCTGCCACACCGGGGCGTAAGGTTTGACCACCACCAGGTCTCGCAAGCCGAAGTTAGCCATGGCCCGCGCCGCCGCGCCGATGTTCAGCGGGTTGCGCGGCCGCACCAGGACTACGCGCCAGTGAAGCTTGTTCGCACCCACGGCAGGATTGTATCAAGAAGTCAGGCGCGTTTGACTCGCGACTCGGAACGGTCGCTGTAGCGGCATGAGCGCCGCTCGAGAACAAGCGCTATGGCTTCTTGGGCGGTGCTGTCGGTGCTTTCGGTGGCGGGTTGGCGCTGGGTAATTCCGTGACGATCTTCACCGTAGACGAAGCCTTGAACTGCTTGTAGTCGGTGTACCTTATGACTTCCTTCATGTGTATAGGGCCCGTGGAAAAGTATAGCTTATCATCGGCGATGGTGTACGTCGGAAACCAGAACTTTCCGTCGATCTGCTCGCGGTAGGTGGTAAACCTCGGGTACAGGTTCTCGCCGTGTTTGGTCCTGGTTTCCGGAACGTTTTTCCCCTCCGACTTCACAATTTGCAGGTCACGATCATCCACCCACACCACCCCCTGGAAGTACTGGCGCCCTTTCTTCAGCTCCTTCGGCCGGACCGAAAACACATAGGCGGTGAGTTCGTCCACCTTGACGTGGCCCAGGTACTTCAGCTCGTAGTCCGGCAACTCGTCCACCGTGAGCACAAAAGGCTGGAGGTTGCGAAAGGCATTCAGGTCTTCGGGCGAAATGAGAAGTTGCTTCAGCGTGTCGAGCGGAGCGTAGGTGACGCGCTCGATGCGATTGCCCTTATCGTCGTACAGGATGTCCCACTCCTGCTGGTACATTCCGCTCACACCGCCATCCGCATCCAACTCCTCCACTTTATTGATCTGATGGAAGGTGTAAGCGTCCCGCGCCAGCTTGAAGAGCTTCTCCTTGGTGGTGAATTCCCGGATAATCTGCTGGATTTGCTCCGGACTGGGATCACTCAGGTTAGGGGCCGGGGCGGACTTGGCCGCGGAGGCTGAGGAGGCGTGAGAAGCGATGGCCGGCGGTGAATCGGGCCCTGGCGACGCCGAACTCGCCGGCGCGGAATTTTGGGCGGCGGAGGGTTGCGGCGCGGAGCTTTGGGCGCCGGAGCCTTGGGCGTTCAACGGCGCGCTGGCGGGCAGCGCCGGCGCGTTACCGACCTGAACCCGTGTTGTCTCTCCGCTGGCAGGCAGGGCGAGTAACGCCTGGATCCTCTGGTCGAATTCGCCGACGTCCGCTGACGCGCCCACCACCTTCGAGTAGACGCGGCCATCGCGGCCAATGAGCAAGGTCGTCGGTATGCCTGACAATCCGTACAACTGCCGGACATTCCGGTCGCACATGGCCACCGGGTAGTTCATGCGGTATTGCTCGCGGAACTTGCGCACCGGCTTCGCGCTCTCATCCACCGAGACGCCAATGACCTGAAATCCCTGGTCGCGGTACCGGTTCTGAAGATCAACAAAGCCCGGAATCTCGCTGCGGCAAGGGCCGCACCAGGTGGCCCAGAAATCGAGCAGGACCACCTTGCCCTTGTAGTCAGCAAGGTTGAGCGCGGCGCCGTCGAGGTCTGGCAGGGAGAAGAGCGGCGCCACAGGCAGACCGCCCGGGTTCGCGTGCGGCAGAGGCAGACCACTCGGATTCTCGCGCGGCGCGCTGGACGTCTCGGCCAGGGTTGCGGCGATCTTCTGCTCAGCCGATGATTGCGAGGCTGCTGGCGAAGACGCAGACCCCGGAGCGTGCCCGCTCGCCGGCGGCGCTTCAGCAGCGGCGGGCGCGGGCGGACTCGGATTCTCCGAGGCCGCTCCAGCTGTCGCTGGCCCGCTGGCGCCCGTCCGTTTCTCGCTCGCCTTTTGGAGGGCGTCGATCACCTCATCGCTCGCGCCGTCATCGTGGAACTTCTTCGCCAGGTCCGGATTCATACGGAAATCGATCCCGCGCTGTTCGATAACCGCGATCATCTTCTGGGCGGAAGCGCCGCCGATAAGAAGCAGCGTCACGTCATCCTTGGTCAAGGGACGGTCTAGAGCGCGCGCTCCGAGTGGCGCCAGGCCGAGAAGGATCAAGAGGCTGAAGCCAACGACCCGACCTCTCTTCATTGCTGCCTTCACCGTCATGCGAAGCCACACCTTGAGGCGGAAACGACAAACCGCTCCTTCAGTTGGAGTCCGATGCCTCCCACGAAGTTGTACGGAAGGTCATCCTCCGAGCGAGGAAACAAAATCATCGCCTCTTCTTCCGCTCACCATCGGGTCGACACTCCGCCCTTGCTTATGGCGCCCTGAGCGTCAATCGGCGTCTACGATCTATCGCGCCCGCCGCCCGTTCTTGAGCCGCGACTGGCGAAGCTTGTGGGACTTGCGCTTCGGCTTCGAAATCGCGAAAGTCACGCCGCCCACGCGGCGAACCTTCCAGCCTTTAGCTGGAGAGGCGGGCGGCGTACCGGTCTCCGGTTCCATGCTTGTCCTCCGAGGAACTCCGAGGAACTTGCGATATTCCTAAGTCAGAATTATACAGGATTTTCAGGGCTCAGGGGCGGGACGTACGCTGCGCGTAGTTCGGAGTTGAGGAGTTCGGAGTTGCTCAGTTGGACTGACGAACTCCGAACTGAACAACTCCGAACGAGTACGTTGACGCTGACCCGTTGAGAGAGCGGGAGTGCGCTCACTGGCCGGGGGGCTTTTCAGCCTTCTTGCCGGTGCGCGTATGGGCCTCGACTGATTCAGCGGTGATCGCGTCGCCGCTCATCGTGCCGGTGACCTTCACGGACTTGCCGGCGAAATCCGTAAACTTGTCCTGAGGGTCCAATTGGTAGACCTTGCCCTTGGAGACGAGCACGTACTTGGAGCCTCCTGCGACGCACTTGGCGACGCAGGTGGCGGCTTCATCGCCCGCCCTCGCATGCTTGGCGCCGCACATGCTGTCGCTGACCGTCCCCACCCAGGAGTCAGCAAACGCCGAGATCATACCGCCGAGCACGAGAAACGCAGCGGTCAAAATGACAAGTCTTCTCACCATCGAAATCCTCCTTGTTGGATTTGGAAGTTTTTGCGTTTTCGAGCGACAACAACCTCTGAACTTCATGGCGACCAACCCGGGACGCAACACTAATTTTAGCCTCCGAAAGTCCAAAATTCAAGCCCGCGAATTGAGTCATATATTATGTACGCGCTAAGCGCGCGTTGAGCCATTAGGTTTGAGCCATTAGAAAGACATGTTCAGGTAAGGGCGGTGCACTTGCTGTTTTCTGCGGACACCGTTTTCCTCCTTTTTTATTTGCCTGACCGAGCTGCCGGCGTGAAATCGCCTGCGGTACCTCCGTACCTTATTTGGTCGCTGGCTTGGCCGCCGCTCGCCTGGTTTTTACTTCCACGAGGATCAGTTCAAGAGGTTTTTCGCTCAAGTTCTCAGGCAAGTGTTTCTCCGCAGGAAGCCAACGGGCCTCTCCAGCCTTCCCGCCGCGTTCCTCGCTCTTCCCATCCGCGAGTGTGAACTTGCCGTTTTGGTCGGTTAGGAAAACGGCCACGCCCGCGGGGTGTTCGTGCATCACTGACTTCTCGTGGGGACCGTACGTGATCCGCAATACGCGGACCTGGCTATTCTCGAACTCGAGCTTGTAGTGTTTCGGGTCAACTTTGACGGGGTCCTGACCCAGAAGGGTTGAAGCCCCAAACCACAACAGGGCGCTCAGAAACAGGTTCTTGCGCATGGCACCTCCTTATGTTGAGACTCGCGTCGGATGAGCGAGCCGAGAAGTTTGCGCCCATCTGGGTCGGGAGTCAAGCCCGCCCGGCTAGAGTGGCTAGAGTTAGAAAGGAGTGGTAGCCGGGCGTCGCGGCTTCTGTGGCGCCGAGAGACCCTCTGAAAGTGTGCAGCATGTCGATAGTGAGTGACGACGCTGACGCAAACGCCCTCCCCCCTACCTCCTGCTTGGCAGGGAGGCGGAGTCCGGTGCGGAACGTAACGAGGAGAAAACTGCGGCAAGCCACCGGTTGACGCCGGTTCGGTTGCGCAGCGTTTCCGAGAGCGGGCGTTCCCGAAGCTTGCTCCCCATCCCCTCCCTCACAGCGAGCACGGCAAAGCCGCTCCGATTCGTCCACAGCAGGTTCCCGTGGGAGTCCCACAGCTTGAAGACGACCGTGGTGGCAGGCACGGCGCTGCGCGGCGAGATCGGGGCGAGCCTGGCAATGGTCTTGGAACCCTTACCGGCGACGGGCTCCTCCACGCCGTCCCAACTGGCCACCAGACGATTGAGCCTCGCCTGGACCTCGACCACATGCGCGTCCAATACCGCGTCCACGCGCGCTTTCGAAGCCAGCGTTCGGATCAGACGCTGCTCGCCCGTCGCCTGGCTCGGAGGCCGGCTCGGAACGCGGTTGGGGTCGTTCGTCTGGGCTTGCACCGGCGTTTGGGCTTGTGCCGGCGTTTGGCCCAGCGCCTGGTTATAACGGGCCATGTCAAACTCACCGGTCGCAGGATCGATGGCGTCGAGGGTCGAGGCCGGCCGAGGGGTCG
>QHZK01000525.1 GCA_003224635.1 Acidobacteriota bacterium
AGTCGGTCCCGCTGCTGCGCGCCGAGGCGCCGCTCGTGGGCACCGGGATGGAAGAGGTCACCGCCCGCGATTCAGGCGCGGTGGTGCTGGCGAAGCGGAACGGCGTGGTCGACAGCGTGGACAGCGAGCGCATCATCGTGCGCGTGGAGGGAGACGGCCACGGCGGACAGCTTTCGCGCGAGGTCGGCGCCGACATTTATACGCTCATCAAATTCCGGCGCTCCAATCAGAACACCTGCATCAACCAGAAGCCGCTGGTGCGCAAAGGCCAGCGCGTGACGGCGGGCCGGGTCCTGGCGGACGGGCCCTGTACGGACCATGGCGAGCTGGCCCTGGGACGCAACATCCTGGTGGCCTTCATGCCCTGGCGAGGGTACAACTTTGAGGACGCCATCCTGGTCAGCGAGAAGCTGGTGAAGGAAGACTCCTATACCTCGATCCATATCGAAGAGTTCGAGATCGAGGCGCGGGACACGAAGCTCGGACCCGAAGAAATCACGCGCGACATCCCCAACGTCGCCGAATCCCTCCTCAAGGACCTGGACGAAAGCGGCATCATCCGCATCGGCGCCTACGTCAAGCCAGGAGACATCCTCGTGGGCAAGGTGACGCCGAAAGGCGAAACCCAGCTCACGCCGGAGGAGAAACTGCTGAGGGCCATCTTTGGTGAAAAGGCGGGAGACGTCCGCGACGCGTCCCTCACCTGCCCTCCCGGAATCGAAGGCATCGTCGTCGACGTGAAGATCTTCTCCCGGAAGGGCGCGGAGAAGGACGAACGCGCCAAGTCGATCGAAGCCGGCCAGGTGGCGCGCCTGGAGAAGAACCTCAGCGACGAAATCCGCATCCTCAGGGACGAGCGCCTGAAGCGGCTTTCCGCGCTGCTTGGAGACGAGAAGCTGATCGCGGACCTCCACGACGAGAAGACCAACAAGCGCCTGCTTACCAAGGGCACCGATCTGACGCCTGAGGTGCTCGGCCGGCTCTCGGCGCGCAACCTTAAGCGCATCAAGATCGCCAAGAAAGACCCCACGCTGCTCGAGAAGATCGACGAGATCGAGGAGATGACCTCGCGGCAGATCGACATCCTGCAGAAGATCACCGAGGAGAAGGAGCAGAAGCTGAAGAAGGGCGATGAGCTGCCTCCGGGAGTCATCAAGCTGGTGAAAGTGTACATTGCCATGAAGCGCAAGCTCTCGGTGGGCGACAAGATGGCCGGCCGGCACGGCAATAAGGGCGTCATCGCGCGCATCCTGCCCGAAGAGGACATGCCCTACCTGCCGGACGGCACCCCGGTTGAGATCGTGCTGAACCCCCTCGGTGTGCCCTCGCGAATGAACGTCGGGCAGATCCTGGAAACCCACCTGGGCTGGGCGGCCAAGGAACTGGGGAACAAGCTCCGGCGCCTGCTGGCGGCGGAAAACCGGGCGGAACTCGCCCGCAAGGAGCTTAAGGCCGCATTCCGGAACAGTTCGCTGGCTGCGTCCGTCGACGAGATGGGCGACGAGCAGCTTCTTGACCTGGCCCGCTCCCTGCGCGAGGGCGTCCTTTTCTCGAGCCCCGTCTTCGACGGCGCCACCGAGCGCGAAATCAAGGAGTATCTGGAAAAGGCCGGCCTGCCCACATCCGGCAAGGAAACCCTTTACGACGGCATGACGGGCGAGCCTTTTGAGCAGCAGGTTACAGTGGGCTACGTCTACGTGCTCAAACTCTCGCACCTGGTCGATGACAAGATTCACGCCCGTTCCATCGGTCCTTACTCGCTCATCACACAGCAACCCCTGGGAGGCAAGGCGCAATTCGGCGGCCAGCGCTTCGGCGAGATGGAGGTCTGGGCGCTCGAGGCCTACGGCGCAGCGTACATCCTGCAGGAGCTCCTGACCGCGAAATCGGACGACGTCTATGGCCGCGCCAAAATCTACGAGGCTATTGTCAAGGGCGAGGCCGCCATCGAGCCCGGCGTTCCGGAATCCTTTAACGTGCTCGTGCGCGAGCTGCAGAGCCTGTGCCTTGACGTTGAGCTGCTGAAGAAGCCCAAGGAACAACTCGTGCCTGCGGCGGTCGAGTAAGGTCCTGGCGGGAGCGGCGCTCGCGGAACGTCGCGCGCCGCGTTGGAAGAGATCTTTCACTCCTATCGAGGAGGACAAAACCTTGTTTCGAAGCAGCCCTTACGATCGAGTCAGTCGTATCGCGGAATTTGACAGCATCCGGATCAGTTTGGCGTCCCCCGAGAAAATCCGGTCCTGGTCGCACGGCGAGGTGACCAAGCCGGAGACCATCAATTACCGGACCTTCAAGCCCGAGCGCGACGGTCTTTTCTGCGCCCGCATCTTCGGCCCGGTCACGGACTGGGAGTGCCTGTGCGGCAAATACAAGCGCATGAAGCACCGCGGTGTTATCTGCGACAAGTGCGGCGTCGAAGTCACCCTGTCCAACGTCCGGCGCGAGCGCCTGGGCCATATCGAGCTGGCTTCGCCCTGCTCCCACGTCTGGTTCTTCAAGGGCCTGCCCAGCCGGATCGGCCACCTGCTGGACATTTCGCTGCGTGATCTGGAGCGAATCCTTTACTTCGAAGGCTACGTGGTGATCGACCCCGGCGAAGCTCCTGTCAAGGAGAGGGATCTGCTGACCGAGGAACGTTTCCGGGAGTTGCAACAGCAGTTTGGAGGAAAGTTCCGAGCCGCCATGGGCGCGGAGGCGATCAAGGA
>QHZK01000125.1 GCA_003224635.1 Acidobacteriota bacterium
CGCCGCAGAAGCTGGCCTTTGCCACGGCGACCGGCTACGAAGGCGTGGTGATCCCGCTCGATGACTTCTTCGATCCCGACAAGCTCACCGACTCCCAGATCGACCAGATCATGGCCACGTCGCGCGAGACCGGCGCGCGCATTATCAGCATCGAGTGCATGTGGGGACTCAACCACATTCACCCCAATCCCGCCGAGCGAGAGAAAGTCCATGCGCGCTTCATCCGCTGTCTCGAGTTCGCGCACCGCCTGGGCTGCAAATTCTGCGGCACGTTCAGCGGCGGCATGCCCGGAGCGCCGGCGGACCGGCAGGTGAAAGAATTCGCCTCCGCGGTCAACGAGAAGTACATGCCGGTCTTGGAGAAGCTCGACATCGGAATGGGGTGGGAGAATTACCCGACGGCGGAAAACTTCGCCACCGTCCCAGCCATCTGGGAGAAGATCTTCGATCTCGTGCCCAACCACCACCTGGGCCTCGAATTCGACCCCTCGCACCTTATCCGGCAGTACATCGATCCCATCGCCACGGCGTGGCATTTCCGTGACCGCATTCTGGCCGGTCACGCCAAGGACACAGAGATCGTCCAGCCTGTGCTCGAGCAAGTGGGAATCCACGGCCAAGGCTGGTGGCGCTACCGCATTCCCGGGCAGGGGCTCCTCGACTGGCCGAAGTTCATCACCGTGCTCTTGCAGGCAGGCTTCCACGGAGGTTTTGCGGTCGAGCACGAAGACGATTTCTGGGACGTTCCCAATACTGAAAAGGAACCCGACTTCCCGCAGGCTCGCAAGGACGGCTTCATCCTTGCCGCGCGCTTCCTGCGCCAGTATCTTCCCGCGCGGCTTGCCTAAGCGCATGGCAAGATCAGGAGTCAGAAGTCAGGAGTCGGAAGTCAGGGGTCGGAAGTGAGAGGCAAGGAACAAGGGCGACTTCAGGAGAAGCGCAAGGGTGGGTCCGGCCCGCCTTGCTTCTGACTTCTGTCTTGACTCCTGACTTCTGTCTTCTGACTCCTGACTTCTGGCTCCTGATCACCCGGCCTTGCTCAACACCAAGTGAGCCCGGCGGTTCTTCGACCAGCAGCTTTCTTCCATCTCGAGGCAAACGGGGCGGTCTTTTCCATAAGTGATGGCCTTCATCCGCTCAGCCGAGACTCCGAGGTTGACTAGGAAATTTCTGGCGCTCGTGGCGCGCAGGTCACCCAGACCAAGGTTGTACTCCTCGCTTCCGCGCGCGTCGCAGTGCCCCTCAATCGTAAACTTGAGGTCGGGGTGCGCCTTGAGGAAGGCGGCATCGCCGGTCAGAGCCTGCTGAGCGTCGGGCCGCAGATCGGCCGTATTGTAGTCGAAGTACGCGTCCTTGACCTGACTCTTAAACTGTTCTTCCAAGCTCTCGAGGTTCTCCTCTTTTACGCCTGACGGAGGCGCTGGCGGCGGAGCGCTTACGGTGACGCGCGCAATGCAAGTGCCGTTCCCTCCGGGTCCGGTGACCGCCAAGGTGTAAGTAGTCGAGTCCTGCGGCGTCACCGACGTTGAGCCTTGGGCCTGCTGCTTGCCGAGTCCGGGCTGCAGGTCAAAGTCCGTGCCGTTCTGCGAGGTCCAACTCAAGGTCACGGACTTGCCTAGCTCGACCGTGGCGGGCTCCGCCGCCAGCGTGCAGGTGGGTGCGGCGGGCGGCGCGGGCGCGGGCCCCTCAATGGGCGGCAGTTGAGCAACCGGCGGGCGCTTATGACAGGCGCCTGCCATGAGGATGAGGGCCAGGACGCTGGCGTATCGTAAGAGCGCGGTCTCTTTTTGCATCTCGTCTCCTGATTCAGAATCTTTCGCGAAGCGAAAAGTTCACGGAATGGCCAGACTTAAACCCGAAAGGACCAAATGCTTTACCAGGGCGTGAAGATCCGAGTAGAATACGTCGATCCTCTGTCGGTCGGTTCGGCTGGGCCAGTTCATATGACCCACGATGTTTCGAGGGAGTCGAATCTGTTCGATCCGAGCGATCCATTGATCGATGTCGCTGATAATGGGGAGAAACAACTGACTGTTGGCCCTGATGATCTCGTTCAGGTCGGACAAGGTTGTGTAGTAAATATCGTGAGTTCCTGGCGTGCCGTGCCAGGGCCGCCGAGTATAGGAGGATCGCCATTTTTGAGCTTGTTTCTGGACACCGGGGCTAACAGCCACGGACCACCAGTTTGGCCCGATCTGCCCGGCCAACACTGAGTGGACGATAATGCGGAGAACGTTCTCTACAGCGTAAAGCTTCCAATAGATCTTCCGGCCTATGTCCTTACCAGAGGCATCAACCCTCAGAGCATCGAATGGGATAGTCCTGAAATCAACAACCGCAGCCATCGGATTGGATTAGCTTACGATACTTTACGCTTGCGAGCGCCCGCCTTTCCGGAGGCGCGCGAAGGCTGCCGCCTCGCCTCGTACAAAGACTGGGAAACGACCGCAGAGGTGGTCTCAAGTATATCCGCAATCTCCAAATTGGAGAAACCAGCCAGGTTTAAGAGCATCACCTTGTCGCGTTGAGGCGCCCCTTTCATTTGCTGTAGCAGTAGCAGAGCAAGCAAACGTTCGGTACGGTCAGTTTTTTCCATTTCGATTCAGCGCCTTGAAGTTCGCCTCTGCTTCCCCTCACGCCGGGAGCAGCTTGGCTGTATAGGGGCGTCGCCCCAACCTTGGAGCTCGCTTCTGCTTCGTCTCGCGCCGACGCAGATTCGCCGTCAGCGTCCGGATCGTCGCGTCGGAAGTGTTCAGAACCTCGGCGATGGTGCGATTGTCCATCCCGGCTAGCTTGAGTAACCTAGCCCGCTCCGTAAGACTTTGATCAGCAGCTACCAGAAGGGCAAGGACTTTCAATATCTGGTCCAGGAGATTTACAATCTCTTTCTCGTTCGAAACAGACATCTTCGTCCTCCAAAGACTCTAAAAACGCACCGGATTATTGGGACTCCTAGTCTAGTCTAAGTTCCTTAGCGGCGAGGGATATCGAACCTCGCTCCCAAACTTCCTGTGCGGAGCTACCACCTGCAACTCAGTATATAAAAAAGACTAATATGCGCCAAGCGGAATCTCGCGCGATCCAGGACCACCGTTCCACAGTGCGGTTGGAGCCGACTACTTCGCGTCCTTCCAGTTCTTCCCTACCCCGACGTCCACGCGCAAGGGGACCTTCATCGCGTAGACGCTTTCCATCTCTGACTTGACGAGGGCGCGTGCGGCCTCCACTTCCGCATCCGGGGCTTCAAACACCAACTCATCGTGAACGGTCAGAATCATTTGCGTGCGCATTCGCTCGCGACTGAGGCGCTCGTGCACCTTGATCATGGCGAGCTTCAGCAAGTCCGCCGCCGTTCCCTGGAGCGGCGCGTTCATGGCTTCACGCTCGGCGCGGTTGCGCGAGGGCACGTCGCGGCTCCGAATCTCAGGAATCGGACGGAAGCGGCCAAACAGCGTTCGGACGCGCCCCGTCGAGCGCGCTTCTTCCAGGATGCCAGCGAGGAACAGCTTCACGCGGGCGTAGCGCTTGAAGTACTCGTCGATGTAGTCGCGCGCTTCGGTCTTGCTCGTTCCCGTGCGTGAGGCGAGGCCGAACGAGCTCAGGCCGTAGATGACGCCGTAGTTGATGGCTTTCGCCACCCGCCGGTGCTCGTGGGTCTGAAGCGCGGCCGGCACGCCGAAGATTTCCTGGGCCGTGCGCGAGTGGATGTCTTCGCCGCGCGAGAACGCCTCGATCAGCAGCGGATCTTCGGACATGTGGGCGAGCACGCGCAGCTCGATCTGGGAATAGTCGGCCGCGATCAGGCTCCAGCCAGCGTCGGCGACGAAGGCCGAGCGGACCAGCAGGCCCAGCTCGTCGCCGATGGGGATGTTCTGCAGGTTGGGGTTCGACGAGGAGAGCCGGCCGGTGCGCGCCCCGGCCTGGTTGAAGCTCGTGTGGAGCCGTCCCGTTTCAGGATTGATGTAGGTGGGCAGGGAGTCAACGTAAGTCGATTTGAGCTTGGCGCGCGTGCGGTACTCGATGATCTTTTGCGGCAGCTCGTGCTGCTCGGCCAGCGTCTCGAGCACCGTGGCGACCGTGGAATACTGGCCGCTCTTTTTGAGCCTTTTGCCACCCGGCAGCTTCAGCCGCTCAAACAGGATTTCGCCAAGCTGCTTGGGCGAGTCGATGTCGAACGGGCCGCCCGCGAGGTCGTAGATTCGGCTGGTGAGCTCGAGCAGCTCGCGCTCGAACACGCGCGACATCTCGGCCAGGATCGCCGGATCGATGCGCACCCCGTAGGCTTCTACGTCCGCCAGCACCGCCGCCAGCGGCAGCTCGATCTGGTCGTAAACTTGCTTCACCCCTTCGCGAGCGACCTCCGGCGCGAGCAGTGCCGCAAGTTCGCGCGTCAGTTCCGCTGCCTCGCCCAGCGAGCCTGACATCTTGAAACCACGGCGACGCAAGACGACGTCGGCCAGCGCGTGGCTCGACGCCAGCGGCTCGGCCAGAAAGGAGTACAGCAACGTGTCATCCGTCACACCAGCGAGTTCGGCTGACGATTTCGTGAGCAGCAGGAGGAGAAGCTTCGAGTTGTGGACGGCCTTGGGCCGGGAGGCGTCGGCCAAGACTGCCTTTGCCGCCGCCAGGACTCCGCCATCGGACTCGCGCAAGCCAGCGGACCCTGCGGCGCCCCGGAGAGGAACGGTGGCGATGCGCCTGCCGTCCGAGAGTCCCAGTCCCGCGAGAGTTGCCGAAAAACCCTCCTCGCCTTCCACCGCCAAAGCTATGGCGATCGGGGCCCGCGCTTCGAGACGCTCGATCCAGGCCGCGACCGCTTCGGGCGTCCGCAGTTCCTCCGACTCGATTCCGGCGGAGACAGCGGGGGCGGGCACCTGCTCCAGGAATTCCCTGAGCAGCGAAGTAAAGCCCAGCTCCCGGCACAGCGCGGTGACCTCCGGGAGTCTAATTTCGCCTGGGTTCAGCTGCTCGACGTGAAGGTCAAGCGGCACCTCCGTTCGGATGGTCGCGAGGTCCTTGCTCAGCAGGGCCTCGTTGCGGAAGTCGCGCAGCGCTTCGCGATAGCTCTGCCTTTCTACCTTGTCGTAATTATCCAGCGCGCGCTCGACCGTCCCAAAGCGCCTGATCAGCTCGGTGGCGCCCTTAGGACCAATGTAGCTGCGACGCTTTCCGTCCGGTGTCGGAACTTCCTTCCCGGGCAGCGGTCGCGCGCCGGGGATGTTGTCGCTGGAATCGCCGGTGAGCGCCAGCCAGTCGACGACTTCCGAGGGCGCGACACCCAGGACCTCCTTTACCTTGGCCTCATCGCACATGGTCTCGACGTCGTTCGCGCCGCGCGCGGGCTTCAGCACCCGGACTCGCTCGTTGACCAGTTGGAACATGTCTTCGTCACCAGTGACGATCAAAACCTCCATGCCCTTTTCGGCGCCCTCCTTGGCCAGCGTGCCGATCACGTCGTCCGCTTCAAAACCTTCCTTCTCGACGATGGGAAGGCCGAGCGCCTGGCAGAACTTTCGCACGTAGGGAAGCTGGACTGTGAGATCTTCCGGGAAGGCTGGGCGATTGGCCTTGTAGGTTTCAAAGAGCTGGTCGCGAAACGTCGGGGCGGTGAGGTCAAAAACCACGGCGATGTGCGTCGGTCGATGGTCCTTCATGATCTTCCGGAGCGTGCGTAGGAAGATGTAGACCGCTTTGGTGGGCACGCCGCTCGGAGACACCAGCGCCGTCTGCATCGGCGCGAAGAAGGCGCGAAACACCAGGGACATCGCATCGACCAGGAAGAGCTTGTCGGGGGAACGAGACTGCGGCAATAGTGCCTCCAGGCTTGCCCGATTGACGGGGCCCTGATTAAACGGGCATTGTACAGCATCGCGCGCGTGGTTTGGGGGCGACGAACCCGAATCTGCGGGTAGTCGGTTCGTCGCTAGCATTTGCTTGTTCATTACATGAAGAGACCCAAAAGAGACCCTGTGCGGGAGGACCGCATCCACAACCAAGCCATCGTGGACGCCAATGGGCCGGAAGAGCAGGTCATGGGGTGGTACTACTACCTCGATGACAAAATCCGCTTCCCATTTCAGGCCAAGTGCATCGCGGCCAAGGTCGTTTCGCCCCTCAACAAGGGGGAAACCGTCGAGGTCCAGCCTATGGCACCTGAAGACGCCTGTTCCGCCGACGTGCTCGTGATGATCCGCTGGCAAAGCCGGACCATGGCCGTGCTACTATCCCAACTGGCCGGGGTCAATGTGGACGAATCAACCGCGGAAGCCATCGCCGACTGGCATTACTGGGTCGCCCAAGGCCACTCTTTGACCCACCGCCGGGTTCGAACCCTGATTACGCAAGCCTGCCGAAAGCTCACGGATAAGCCGGGTATAGTCCAGGCGCAACGCGCGCGCCGTGGCGAAAATGCCGTGCCGTCGGGCGAGTTGCACCGCTAGGGCCCAGAGCGGTTCCGGAATCGGTGAGCGATGCGCGCGGGTACTCCGCCACGCTCCAACTGCTGGCGTGCTTGCTCCATCTTGACGGGGACAACGGGAGTGTTTAAGGGCGACACCAGTCTGTTCTCCTTGCCCTGGTTGGGCGCAGACTGACGTTACCAAGGTCATTCAGGTCGAGTCATGCAGCCTTGCCGAAACCTCACGGTGCGCTACAACCCGGCGGGCGATCGGGCGCGAAACCGCCGGCAGTCGGCACGCCTGAAGCAGCTCTCGGACTACCTGCATGGCGAGAGTCGCAGCCTATTCTTGTTTGAGCTCCTGGTGCCGCCGGAGAAGGCGCAGCTCGATAAGCTCAAGGGCGACAAGAAAGCCTACGACCTGGAGCTACGCCCTCGACTGATGGTCGAGACTATCCAGAAGCTCCAAGACGCTCACGTGGAGCCAGACGTCTGGAAGATCGAAGGGCTCGATCGCCGCGCGGACTGCGAGAAAATCGTGGCCGCTGCGCCGCAGGGCGGCCGTGACAAAGTCGGCTGTATCATCCTGGGCCGCGGAGAAAACGACAAGAAGGTGCGCGAATGGCTGACGACAGCGGCCGGAGTCCCGGGGTTCATCGGCTTCGCTGTGGGCCGGACGGACTTCTGGGAGCCGCTCGCCAACTATCGGGCCAACAAGACAACGCGGGAGGCCGCGGTGGCCGAGATCGCCCGCCGCTACCGGGAGTTTGTGGACACTTTTGAGAATGCTCGAGTCGAAATCAGGGCCCTGTGAACGAGAAGGAGAGGGGCCACGAAATGGAAACCGATGCCGTGAAGCTGGCTCCGTCGACTGCGAGCCAGCGTCGAATGGTTAGAGAAACAACCTCAAAGAGTCTGATGGCGAAAATCCGCAAAGGAGTGATTTATGCAACTTGGAATGGTCGGTCTCGGAAGGATGGGGGCAAACATGGTGCGGCGGCTCTTGAAAGGAGGCCACCGGTGCGTGGTCTTCGACACGTCGCCGAAAACAGTGAACGAATTGGTCCAGGAGAAGGCGGCAGGAAGCTCCTCACTGCAAGATCTGCTGACCAAGCTCGAGAAGCCTCGGGCGATCTGGCTAATGGTCCCGGCGGCAGTCGTGGAGAAAACCATCTCCGACCTCCTCCCCCATCTTGAGGCGGAAGACATCCTCATCGACGGCGGCAATTCCTATTACGTCGATGACATCCGGCGCGCCAAGGAACTCGCAGCCAAGCGCATCCACTACGTGGACGTGGGGACGAGCGGTGGTGTGTGGGGCCTGGAGCGAGGTTACTGCATGATGATCGGTGGTGAAAAGGACGCCGTCAGGCGCCTCGATCCAATCTTCTCGACGCTGGCGCCGGGCGCGGGTGACACACCGCGCACGCCCGGGCGCGAGAACCTTGACGGCACTGCCGAGCAGGGTTACCTGCACTGCGGTCCCAATGGCGCCGGCCACTTCGTCAAGATGGTGCACAACGGCATCGAGTACGGCCTCATGGCCGCCTACGCTGAGGGCCTCGGCATCTTGCGCGACGCCAACGTGGGCAAGGAGCAGCATGCGATCGACGCCGAGACAACGCCCCTGCGTGACCCCGAGCATTACCAATATGATCTCAATTTGCGTGACATCGCGGAGGTGTGGCGGCGCGGCAGCGTGATCGCGTCGTGGCTACTGGACCTGACGGCGGCCGGCTTGGTGAAGGATCCCACTCTCTCCCAGTTCACGGGGCGTGTTTCGGACTCCGGCGAGGGCCGGTGGACGATCAAGGCAGCGATCGACGAGGCCGTGCCGGTGCCGGTTCTCTCCGCCGCCCTTTACCAGCGCTTCACCTCGCGCGGTGAGGCAGACTATCAAGACAAAGTGCTCTCAGCGATGCGTTACGGCTTCGGCGGACACTTGGAGAAAGTAGCCGGCAAATAACCGAACGACAAGAGGAGACTTGTGATGAGCGATTCGCATTCCGACGCCCTGGTTTTCTTCGGCGCCACGGGCGATCTGGCCTACAAGAAAATTTTCCCGGCGCTGCAGGCGATGATCAAACGCGGCCACCTCGACGTGCCGGTTATCGGTGTGGCCAAAGCCGGTTGGAACCTCGAACAGCTCCGGGTGCGGGCACACGACAGCCTCGAGAAACACGGCAGAGTCGATCCTGCGGCTTTCGACAAACTGAGCGGCTTACTACGTTATGTGGACGGCGACTACTCGGAGCCTGCCACCTTTCAGGCGATCCGCAAAGAACTCAAGGGGGCGCAACGGCCGGCGCATTATCTGGCTATCCCGCCCCTGCTGTTCGGAACGGTTGTGGAACAATTGGCGAAATCAGGCTGCGCCCAGAGCGCTCGCGTCATCGTCGAGAAGCCCTTCGGCCATGACCTTGCCTCAGCGCAGGAGCTGAACCGGATCCTGCATGCAGCCTTCCCCGAGTCCGGAATCTTTCGCATTGACCACTATCTCGGCAAGCGGCCGGTGAACAACGTGGTCGTTTTCCGGTTTGCCAACGCGTTCATGGAGCCGTTTTGGAATCGAAACTACATCGAAAGCGTGCAGATCACCATGGCGGAAGAATTCGGGGTGCAAGGACGCGGCGCTTTCTACGATGAAACCGGCGCCATTCGCGACGTGATCCAAAACCATCTCTTCCAAGTCTTGTGCAACCTGGCGATGGAGCCTCCGGTCCGCACCGACAGCGAAACCATTCGCGATGAGAAGGTGAAGGTGCTGAAAGCGATTCCGCCGCTGGAGGCGAGCAATCTCGTCCGAGGGCAGTTTCGCGGCTATCGCCAGGAAAAGGGAGTCGCGCCCGATTCGAAGGTGGAAACCTTTGCCGCGCTGCGACTGGAGGTCGATTCCTGGCGCTGGAAAGGCGTGCCGTTCTACATCCGCGCCGGAAAGAACTTGCCGGTGACCTGCACGGAGGCGCTCGGCAGGTTTCGAAAGCCCCCAACGGTGATCAGGGAGAGCGCTCTGTCTCAGAACCATCTGCGGTTCCGGATCAGTCCCGAGATGACGATAGCCGTAGGCACGACCGTCCTGGCTCCGGGCGAGGGGGTGAAAGGCGAGACGGTGGAGATGGTGGCCAGCCGGCATCCCCGTCCGGAGGAGATGGAAGCGTACGAGCGCGTGCTGGGCGACGCGATGGCGGGAGACGCCACCCTGTTTGCCCGGGAGGATTATGTGGAAGAGGCGTGGCGAATCGTCGATCCGGTGCTGAAGGCCGGCACTCCGATCTACGAATACGAGAAAGGCGCCTGGGGACCGAGTGAGGTCGACCAGAGAGTTTCGCCCGACGGGGGCTGGCATAACCCGACCGCCACGGACCAGGAAGATTTCCGCGTTGCCGCTCAAGTCGCCTGAGAACGCGGGTCTTGCATAGCACGGTTGTGACTATCTTTGCATTCGACGTGTGGGTTGTCAGACCGATCCATTTTGGAGAAGGACCATGAAGCTCGAAGTCTTTGATGATGCCGATTCCGTCGCGCGTGCGGCTGCGGCGACCATCGCCGCGGAGGCTCGTGCGGCGATCGCAGCCCGTGGCCGCTTTGCTTTTGCTGTCAGTGGAGGTCACACTCCATGGATTATGCTGCGGGCGTTGGCAGCCGAAGAGATCCCCTGGGCCGGTGTGCACGTGTTTCAGGTCGACGAGCGTGTGGCCCCCGCCGGACATCCGGACCGAAACCTTACCCACTTGCGCGAAAGCTTGCTTCAGTATGCCTCGCTGCGCCCCGGGCAGATCCATGCCATGCCGGTGGAATCGCCTGATCTGGAGGCCGCAGCCACCGAGTACGCTGAAACTCTCCGGCAGATCGCCGGATCGCCGCCCGTGCTCGACCTTGTCCACCTAGGTCTCGGTCCCGACGGCCACACTGCCTCGTTGGTGCCTGGCGATCCGGTACTCGATGTTACCAACGCGAATGTTGCCCTGACGGGAGTTTACCAGGGCAGGCGCCGGATGACGTTGACGTATCCCATGCTCAATCGCGCCCGGCGGGTGCTTTGGGTTGTGACTGGGAGTGAGAAGGTGGAAATGCTCCGTCGCCTGCACGACGGTGATGTGTCGATTCCCGCCGGGCGGGTGCGCCGCGAGCAGGCCCTGGTGCTGGCCGACCGCGCGGCAGCAGGACAACTGGCCGCTGAGTACAAGCGAGGAGGATAACATGCGCGTGGGAATTGCCACGGATCATGGTGGGTTTGGCTTGAAGGAAGAACTGGTTGCTCATCTCCGCAGGGCGGGGCATGAGGTAGTCGATTTCGGGGCGCATACCCTGAACCCGGGCGACGATTATCCCGACTTCGTTGTTCCACTCGCTCAGGCTGAGTGGCGTCGGCGCATCGGTCTGCAAACAAGATACCTGGAATCCGTGCCGGGCTGGTGCACGACCACTTCTCGGCCCGACAAGGGGTTGAGGACGACCACATGAACATTATTTGTATGGGCGGCCGTACCATCGGACCCCTCGTGGCCTGGGACCTCGTCGAGACGTTTTTGGGCGCCGAGTTCAGTCAAGAACAGCGTCACCTGCGCCGCCTGGGCAAGGTGGCGGCACTCGAGCCGGAAGTGATTAGCGACGGCCGTGGGGCCGGGATTACAGCGCGCACGGCGTAGATCTGTACAGGCCGCGCTCGGTGGCGCTCCTGATCGTGAAGGAAGCAGGCTACGATGCCGCCGCAGCAGGAGCGGCCGTGAAGTGAAATAGAAAATCAGCGTATTAGCGAGGAGAAAACCATGAGTACGACGCAAGTTGCTCCACCCATGACAGGCGCGGAGCTCGATCAGTTGTGCATCAATACCATTCGCACGCTTTCGATTGACGCGGTGCAGGCGGCTAAATCCGGACACCCCGGCACGCCGATGGCGCTGGCACCTCTGGTCTACACCATCTGGAACCGCGTCATGCGCTTCGACCCGCAGGACCCGATCTGGCCGAACCGCGATCGCTTCGTGCTCTCGAACGGGCACGCCTCGATGCTGCTCTGGTCGGCGCTCCACCTTACCAAGACACAGGCCGTGAATGCTGAGTACGAGAGGCTGGGACAGCCCTCGGTGACGCTCG
>QHZK01000126.1 GCA_003224635.1 Acidobacteriota bacterium
GGGACTTTGGATCGAAAGTCTGGCTGTGGGACGCGGGCGGCCAATTGAAGGTGCGAATCCTGGGCGGCCCAAGCGTTGTGTTCTACTACGGCAAAGACCTGCGCTCCGGTCACAATGCCTTTTACTTGACGGTCTCGAAGAATTGAGTCATTGAGTCATCCGCTGTAGCGGCGCTCTATGAGCGCCGAAAAACGCCGGTCACAGACCGGCGCTACAGCAGCGGTTGTCACAACATTTGCTCCACAATGCCCGGAACGGCCCCAAGCGACTCGTCGAGCTTCTCCGGATTTTTGCCGCCCGCTTCGGCCAGGTCCTTGCGCCCGCCGCCCGAGCCTTCGACGATGGCGGCGGCGGCCTTCACGATTTTGCCCGCGTCTAGGCGGCTCGTCAGGTCCTTCGATACCGCAGCCACCAGCGACACCTTGCCGTCCGACGCGCTCCCCAGCACGATGACGCCGGACTGGAGGCGCGCGCGCAGGTTGTCCACCGACGGGAACGCTTGAGGCATAATGCACGTAAAAGGTCAGTCCCTCCTCCTGTTGCTTCATTTGTCCGCTCTCTTTTCCTTTGGCGATCCCGCGAGCGAGAGCCTCGGCGACGCGAAGCGCTTCGCGTCGGTTGTATTGCTCTATCATCTCTCGTTGCAATTTCTCCGATCGAAGAAGCCTTTCAGCGCTCTGGACGAGCTCCTCGGGCTTGGCGCGCAGGGTGTCCGAGAGCCGCGTCAAGGTCTCGTGTTTGCGACGCAGGTCTTCGAGCACGCCTGTCCCGGTCAGCGCCTCGATGCGGCGCGTGCCGGCGGCCACGCTCCCCTCGCTCGCGATCTTGAGCAGGCCGATGTCACCGGTGCGGCGTACATGCGTGCCGCCGCAAAGTTCCTTCGAAAACGACCCGTCGGCAATCGATACCACGCGGACTTTGTCACCATACTTTTCGCCAAAGAGCGCCATCGCGCCGGAGTTGATCGCTTCATCGAGGTCCATTTCCCGGGTCACGACTTCCTCGTTCTTGAGCACGTGCTCGTTCACCAGGTCCTCGATGTCGAGCAGGTCCTGCGGGTCGAGCGGCGCGTAGTGCGTGAAGTCGAAGCGCAACCGGTCGGGCGCCACGAGCGACCCCGCCTGCTTGACGTGCGTCCCGAGCGTGTGCCGTAGCGCGGCGTGGAGCAAATGCGTGCCGGTATGGTTGCGGCGGGTTCGGTCGCGGCGCTCGGCGTCGACCACGGCCGTTACGACATCGCCTACAGCTAGCGTGTCGCGCATCACGGCCTTGTGGGCGATGATGCCGATCACCGGGGAGTAGGTATCCTTGACGTGCGCGACTTCGACCGTCGTCCCTGGCACCAGGAGATGCCCGACGTCGCCGACCTGTCCGCCCGCCTCGGCATAAAACGGCGTGTGGTCGAGGATGATTTCAACCTCAGCTCCCGGTTGAACTTCGCTCGCTGCCTGGCCGCTCACGACCAAGCCGATGATGTGGGAATCGGTAGACGTGGTTTGCGTGTAGCCGTGGAAAGCGGTCTTTCGTTTTTCCGCCAACTGCTGATAGACCGGCGCGGCGATCTTCTTTTCCGCACCCTTCCAACTAGCGCGGGCCCGTTGGCGCTGCAGCGACATTTCGCGCTGATACCCCTCCTGGTCGCGCGCGAAAATGTATCTGATCGTGAAGTCAGAAAACTTAATCGGGAGAGGGTACTTTGCGACTACGTCAGCTACAAAATGGGGTGGCAGGCCGAAAGTGTCATGGAGCTTAAAGATCTCACCCCCAGGAATCCATGCTACAGCACTCTCGAAACGCCGCGGCCGTGGGCTAGGCTTCGCAGCCTTCTTTATCTCCTCTATCGTCACTGGGGCGTTGGACGACGCGAACTGTTTCCACAGCCTCAATGGCATTTGGTAGAGTTGACCCGCATCGAGCGGGAAGTCCACCATTGATTCGTCGAGGCGCTCCAGTGCGACTCTTGTCGTGTGACTGTACTTCTCTTCCTCGGTCTTAATCGCCTTGGCGACATGGTGCGCCGTTTCGACCAGTTCCGGATACGCATCCTTCATCATGTCCACTACGTGGCCCGACATCTTGTAGAGGAACGGCTCATTCAAACCCAGCGTCTGGCCATGATACAGCGCCCGGCGAATGATCAGGCGGGGCACGTACCCGCGCCCCTCATTCGACGGCAGCACACCATCCGAAATCAGGAACGTTGCGGCGCGGGCGTGGTCGGCGATGATCCGCAAACTAGCTTCCTGCTGAGGGTCTAACGAAAACGCGAGGGCTGGATTACTTTGTCCTCCAACTACTTCCCATGCCCGTTGTATCAACGGCGCGAAGAGATCAGTGTCGAAGTTTGAGAGCTTCCCTTGCAGAACAGCAGCAAGCCGCTCGAGGCCGGCCCCGGTGTCAACGGATGGCTTGGGCAGGGGCTCTAAGCGGGCTCTCACACATTTCCCAGTGAGAATTCCCGTCGCCTGGTCAACTTCCCACTCCTCGCAGATTCGATTGGATTGCATGAAGACTAAGTTCCACAGCTCAACGTAGCGCCCGCAGTCACAGGGGAAGTGGCAATCGGGGCAGTCAGCGTGACTCTGGTCGCTCGCGGCCGGTCCCATGTCGTAGTGAATCTCGGAGCACGGCCCACAAGGACCCTCTTCGCCCATGGCCCAGAAGTTGTCCTTCTCGTCCAGCCGGAAGATGCGGTCACGCGCGACGCCAACATCGTTCGCCCAGATGGCCTCGGCCTCGTCGTCCTCGCGGAAGACGGTGACGTAGAGTTTGTCCGCCGGAATGGCGAAATCCTTGGTGACGAGCTCCCAGGCCCACGGGATGGCTTCCTTCTTGAAATAGTCGCCAAAGGAAAAATTGCCGAGCATTTCGAAGAACGTGTGATGGCGCGTAGTGCGCCCGACCTGCTCGAGGTCGTTGTGCTTGCCGCCGGCGCGCACGCACTTCTGTACCGAGCAGGCGCGGGCGTAGTCGCGCTTCTCGCGCCCCAGGAACACGTCCTTGAACTGGTTCATGCCGGCGTTCGAGAAGAGCAGCGTGAGATCGTTCGCCGGCACAAGCGACGAGGACCGCACCACGCGGTGCCCGCGCGCGCGGAAGAACTCCAGGAAGCGGCTGCGAATTTCGTTCGAAGTCATCTCGACACGATCTCGCCACAGAGGCACGGAGGCTCAGAGAAAAAGAAAAATAGACCTTTGATTGTTAACTTCTCCGTGCTTCTGTATCTCTGCCGTGAATTACTCGTGGTCTTACCCATGATCTCGACAAAGAGACACAGACAAGAATAGAGCTTTTAATTGTTGACTTCTCCGTGCCTCCGTGTCTCTGTGGCAAATCACTCTTTGTCTTCGTCCAATGCTTCGGGGTCCACTTCTTCGGCCCCAGGCTTGAGCTCCGGCCGGGAGCGCACCGCCTTCATAATATCATCGGAGCGGAACCCCTGGCGCATCAAGCTCTGGCAGAGGGAGTAGATTCGGGCGGGGGTGACGGGCCGGCGGAGGGTCTTGATCTTTTTGGCCAGCGCGCGCTCGAGCAACTCGCGCTCGTCGACTTCCTCAAACGCCTGGCCTAGGGCGGGCTCGATATACTTGTAATCGACCAGCTTGGCCTTGAGCTCCCGGCGGATGCGGTGCCTTCCGAAGGCGCGATTGCGGGCCAGCGACGAGGCGTAGAGGGCGGCGAACTTTTTGTCGTCGAGATACCCAAGCTCGCGGAGCCGGGCAACAGCCGCGCGGACGGGCGCGCCGCCGCCAAACTTCCTCTCGAGCGCGCGCCGCATCTCGGCGACTGAGTACGGCCGGCGGGCCAGCATGCCGAGCGCGGCTTGAAGCGGGTCGGAGGGGCGGCGCGAAGGTTTATCCATACTTCTTGGCCGCCGCACAGGGGGCGTGCCGTGGCCTAGACAACAACAGGCTGGCTGCAAAGGGTGAGCCAGCCGTACTTGTCCTCGGCCCGGCCCTGGGCGATCGCCAGATACCGCTCCTGCAGCGTGCGGGTGATGGGACCGGCTTGTCCGTTGCCCACCACGATCCGGTCGACCGAGCGGACGGGGGTGACTTCGGCGGCGGTACCGACGAAGAAGAGCTCGTCCGCGATGTAGAGCATCTCGCGGGCCAGGGGCTGCTCGATCACGACATAGCCCAGCTCCTCGGCCAGGGTGATAATCGAGTCCCGCGTGATCCCGGGCAGGACGGCGGAAGTAAGCGGCGGGGTAAAAATCTTGCCGTCGCGGACGACGAAAATGTTTTCGCCGCTGCCCTCGCTGACGTTGCCCGACACGTCGAGCGCAATGCCCTCGGCGTAGCCGTTGGTCGAGGCTTCCATCTGGATCAATTGGGCGTTCATGTAGTTTGCGGCGGACTTGGCCATGCTGGGCAGGGTGTTGGGGGCCATCCGGTTCCAGGAGGAGACGCAAACGTCGACGCCCCTTTTCAGGGCTTCTTCGCCCAGGTAAGGCTTCGCCCACTTCCAGGCCAGCAAGTAGACCTCTACCGGGTTCTTGAGCGGGTTGACGCCCATCTCGCCGTATCCGCGCAGGACCAAGGGGCGAATATAGCTGTGCTTCGCCTTGTTGACGCGCACAAGCTCAACCGCGGCCTGCTGGAGCTTCTCCGGGGAATAGTCGAGCTCGATGCGGTAGATCTTGCTCGAATTCACCAGCCGGTCAATGTGCTCCTTGAGGCGGAAGATCGCCGGCCCCTGCGTCGTCTCATAGCAGCGGATGCCTTCGAACAGGCAGGAGGCGTAGCTGACGACGTGCGCGGCCACGTGGATGGTCGCGCTCTCCCACGGTATGAACTCTCCGTTGCGCCAGACTTTCTCATAGTAGCTGATCGGCATGATGGCTCCTCTTCCTCTCCGCGTTCTATCCTCACTGGCGGCTGCGCCCGGCCTTTTTTGAAGCCAGGATTCGTCAGCCTTTCTCCGCAGAGACAACCCCCGGATTATAGCATGGCGCCGTTTGGAGTGCGGGAGCTTGCTCCCACTTTGCCCAGGCAAGCCTCCTGCCCGGTCAAGCTCGCTACAACACGCCTCACGCAAAGGCGCGAAGGCGCAAAGAATCGCAAAGGGTTTGCGGGCGGCCGTCACTTGGCAGGGGACGGACTCTGGCGTCTCCAGCGGTATAACAACGCCCCGGCTAAAATGAATACGCCCACCAGCGCCGCCTGCCACCGGTTGCCGCCGTCGCCGGTCACGCTCGCTACTGCGACGACAGCCGCAAAACTCACGGGGCACAGCGTAGCGAGGAGGACTCCGGGCCATCCTCCGGGCAGTCGAAAAGGCCGATCCATGTCCGGCCTCTGGACGCGGAGCGCAATCAGCGCCAGAAATTCGAGCAGCAGCCCCGCCGAGTACAGCAGAATGTCGACGACCACCAGCTTGGTAAACGGGAAGACGGCGAGCATTGCCGAGGTCGAGCACACCGCCGCGAGCGCCACCGCGGGCATGCCGGTCGTGCTCGAAAGGCGGGCCAGGAGCGAAGGCAGCCAACCATCGCGCGCCATGGCGTACGGCAGCCGCGACGCGTACAGCAACTGGCTGTTAAACAGCGACCAGGCGGAGACCAGGGCCATCGCGGCGACGAGCATGCCCAGCCACGGGCCTGCCACCAGCCGGGCGACGGACGGCCACCCTGCCGATTCGTTCCACAGGGCCGGGTCCGTGGTTGCCGAGATGCCCGCCATCACCGGCGCAACGTAGCCGATTACGATAAGGACCAGCGCCAGAACCAGGGCGCGGGGATAGTTCCGCGCCGCTTGCTTGACCTCGGCGGCGAAGGTCGAAACGTTGTCCCAGCCGCAGTAGTTCCACAAGACCGTGGACATCCCGAGAGCGAGAAGCGAGCCCCGGTTGCGCCTAGCGAGCCCGGTGCGTACGGCCGAGAATGCCGCCGGCAGGGCTCCAGGCCGGTGAAGCCCCAGCAGAGTGAAGAGCCCAAATGGCGCCAGCACCAGAACAGCGGTCACGGCCGCGCTCACGCCGACCACTCGGACTCCACGCCAGTTGGCGAGGTAAGCCGACGCGATCACGGCCAGCGCCACCAGCCATCGTCCCAGCAGTACCTTCGAGGACGCGCTGCCGGTGGAGGAGAGCGCGAGAGAGGGGCAGAAGTAGGCCAGGTAATCGACGAACAGCACCGGGTAGATGGCCATGTCCACCGTCGTATAACAAATCGTCCACCAGCCCTCTTGAAAGCCCCAGAAGTCGCCCAGGGCCTGGCGCACCCAGACGTAGTAACCTCCTTCCTCGGGCAAGGCGCTGGCCAGTTCGCTTACCATCAGAGCGATGGGCAGGGCCCAGAAAACAGGCGTGAGCACAATCAACGCCATGGCCCATCCCGCGTCGAGCGACCCGACCAGCGACTCGATGCCGTAAGCACCGCCAGAAACCGTAAAGAAGATCACCGCGACCAGGGGGAGATACCCCATTTGCTTCGAGAGGTCAGCGCCGTGACCGCGGGGGGCCTGTTCTGTCATCGTGTCTCGCGCGGCTGCCGACCTACTTCCGCAGATACTGGTCGGTCTTGTCGATCCAGTCCTGGCGCGGAGGATAGAAGATGTCGAGGTCGACGGTGTCCTCCATCGCCTCGGCATTGTGCGGCATGCTCGACGGGATGCAGAGGAGCTCGCCCGCGTGGACGACAATTTCCTTGCCGTCGATCCAGAACTTCAGCGCCCCTTCCAGAATGTAGCTCACCTGCTCGTTCACGTGGCTGTGCAGCGGGACGATGCATCCCTTCTTGAGCAGGATGCGAGACACCATGAGCTGGTCGCCCACCACGAGCTGGCGGTCGAGCAGGGGGTTCAGTCTTTCGATCTCAACGTCCTTCCAACGAATGTGTTTGAGCATGACACCCTTTCGAAAGTCCAGAGTCGAAAGTCAAGAAGTCAAAAGTCGACTTTTTCGACTTTCGCTGCGCTACCTTTCGTGGTCCGTGTTTCGGACAAGGGCGTGGTTGGAATCCGCAGCGCGTCCACAAAGCGGGTAAGGAACTCCCACGCCGCTGAGGTGGCCACTAACTCGATAATTTCGGGTTCGCTGAAAACGGTCCGGAGCGACGCGTAAAACTCGTCGTCGATCTCGTAAGGCGAGCGGTGCAGACGGTCGGCGCAGCGAAACCCCAGCTTCTCGCGCTCGCTGAACGGGCCGCGTTCGTAGTCCGTAAGTCCGTCGATTTGCCCCGGGGTCGCGCCCTTCTGCTTTGCCAAAGCAGAGTGAGAGGAGATTCAATAATCGCAGTCGACCAGCAAGGCCACGCGGGTCGCCACCAACTCCTTGTACCAGCCGGGCAAGGCGCCGTCCCCGAGCAGGGCCTTTAGAAACCCGGCGATGCCGAGCGCCAGCGCGGGCGTGTGCGCCAGGGTTCGAAACATATAAGGCACCACGCCGCGCTGCTGCTCGAGGGCGTCGTAGAGGGCGGCAACTTCAGGCGCAACGTGGTCACGCTCGAGCATCGGGATACGTCCGTGTTGGTGTCCCATCGAAATCCAAACCTCCCTCTGGAAAATCGAAACTCGAAACTCGAAACTCGAAAAATGGAACTTCGCTTTTGAGAGGACCGGGGCGAACTGCGGTCCCCAAACGTGGCCGAGTTTCGATTTTCGATTTTCAGTTTCGAGCTTCTATTTTCTCGTAAAGACCCGCCCCTCCGCGCGCTGAACGACCTTTTCAGCGACGCGGCTCCACGCTCCGACGCGGGGTTCCCTTGAGTCGCCGTGTCAGCCAGTCTGCCAACAGGCATCAATTTAGCTCCGATGCCCAGTCCGAGCAAGCATTATCAAGAGCTTGGGAGAGGTTCTCCGCAGAGGAGAGAGCATGACTCCCAGGCGCGGGCCAGCAATTCCTCTTAGCACATTCGTGCCACATTGAGCGGCACTGACGGGCGATTGTCATCCAGGCGAATCACTGCAATGATGGCATACGCTGTGGAAGGCGTTAAAGAAGAGGCGCCTGATCCACGGTGCAGGCTGGCATGCTATGAGCTCGACCCCGAAACCGGGAGAACTGCCGTTGTCGCGAATGCTGAATTCGCAGCCTGGGCCACTACTTGAGCGGGGCGCCGGTCGAAGTTCGCGGGCAGACCAGGCCGCTTCGGAGCCGGAAACCGTCTTGAGACGTTTCCCCTTCCAGAGTGAGAGGAGTCGGCCCGGAATGGGAAGGGTCCGGCAGGCTCGCGTATGTCCTCTTTTGGACACTTATGCCTGGTTCGAAGTGTCAACTTTGAAGGTCTTCGGCGGCGATTACGAACCAAGAGACTTCTCGTCACAAGCAGAATTGCCTATTCCGCTTGCTCGGCATGAACGAAGAGCCGACCGCGCAAGCGCCGCGTTCTGCGCGGTACAGAAGACGGGCTCGAACGAGATCCTGGAGAAGAGCGGCGCCGCTCCACGGCCAATCATCCCTGTGGTCCGCGTGGCTTACCCCTTGATTGCCCCTCGTACAGGATTTCACCGACAAGGATACGAATGGAACTAACAACTTACTGTTTATAACGCATGGGGAGTTGACCGTCCGATTGCGCCCGATTTATTCGCGAGCCGGTAAACGCGGGTTAAGGTGGGCTGCATCCAATGTAGTGGAGGATGTTACACTACGGTGGACGGAGGGATGAACGATGGCTTTCATACGCAAGCGGGGCCAGTCGTACTACTTGGTGCACAATGTGCGCAAGAAGGGAAGGGTTGAGCAGCTCCATCTGGCGAACTTGGGGCGGCGCCCCAGGATTAGCGACGAGGTTATTCAAGGAGTTGCGTCGAAGCATCCCTTTGTAGAGGTTGACTGGCAAACACTCAAGACGAAGACGTTCGAGGCCATGGTGCGACCCCTGGAGACTGACTCCGAGTACGTCAGGGAATTGCTCTCGGCCGCGCACAACTTGAACCTGGACATCGCAGGATTACACTTCCCTTCGATGGAAATGGGCATGGATCGCGCCCTCGTCGGGGACTTGGTTTCGGCACTGCAATTGCTCCACACAACGCTGGACGTGAAATTGAGAAGCCGCAAGCTTCCAAGCTTCAACGGGAGGGAGGGAAGGTCGCCAACAGGGCAGCGGCGGTAAAAAACGAACCGATCACAATTCTGATCTGCCCGGCAAGCCAATGCTAACGGCGTCTTTCAGAGAAGGTAAGCAGATGGGTACACAAACAATGCTCGATCCGACCCTGCACAGTCCAGAGGTCCGGGATTTTGAAAGAGGACTGCTCAAGCGCGTGGTGGGACAAGAACGCGCCGTGCGGCGCCTGGGCCGCGTGTTCCAGGTTTACCAAGCAGGTCTTGCGGCTCCCGGCCGGCCCATCGCCAACTTGCTGCTTCTCGGACCCACAGGCTCCGGCAAGACTCGCCTGGTCGAGGCGGCGGCTGAGGTTCTCTTCGGCGATTACCGCGCCGTGGTTAAGATTGACTGCGCTGAGTTCCAGCACAGCCACGAGATCGCCAAGCTGATCGGCTCGCCTCCTGGCTATCTCGGCCATCGCGAAACCCAGCCCATGATCACGCAGGAAGTCCTGGAGCAGCACTACACGGAGAAGCTGAAGCTTTCTCTGGTGCTCTTCGACGAAATCGAGAAGGCGTCCGACGCCTTGTGGCAGCTCCTGCTGGGCATTCTCGACAAGGGTACGCTGACCCTGGGCGATAACCGCCGCGTAGATTTTTCGCACACTTTGATCTTTTTGACTTCCAACCTTGGCTCTGCCGAGATGACGAAGCTCATGAGCGGAGGTCTGGGCTTTGCTGCTTCCGGACCGCGCGAAAACGATGACGAGCTGGACCAGAAGATTTACCGGACGGCAATGGAGGCGGCGCGCAAGAAATTCTCTCCCGAATTCATGAACCGCATCGACAAGGTGATCGTGTTTCGCACCTTGCAGCGCGAAAACCTGGAACAGATCCTGGATATCGAGCTCACCCGCGTGCAGGAGCGGATCATGATCGCCACGGCCGGCAAGCAGTTTGTCTTCAAATGCACCGAGCGGGCCCGCGACTTCCTGCTGCTCGAAGGGACCGACCAGAAGTTTGGAGCGCGGCACTTGAAGCGCGCCATCGAGCGCCACCTGGTCTTCCCGCTTTCGAACCTGCTGGCCACCGGCCAGATCGACTTGGGCGACCTCATCACCGTCGATTACTCGTCGGCTATGTCAAAGCTGGTTTTCCTGAAAGAGGATCAGGGAGCGCTCGTGGGAAGCGTCGAGCCCGCCGCGAACGAGGAACCGCTGGTGGTTGTTTCGGGCGCGCGCGCGACCACCACGCGAAGCTTTGGGCGCCGTGCCCGCGCGACTGAAGGAAAGAACTGAACCGAAGCAAGATGCGCGGGCGATAGAATAATGTTTCTTTATGTTCGTAAGAGGGTCTGGTTCGGCAAGCCGGGCATTTTGCTGGGCTTTGTCTGATCATCGCAACCGCGTTTGGGTCTGGTTGGTGGTCGCGCGGACGATTCGAGAGCGGCAGCAGCAGTTGGGAACCGCCTGCCCGTGTCGATCGATCCTGGCTGGCCGTTCGCCCATGTCAATCTGAAGCCCGACAAATTCCACGGCGAATGGAACTACACGATCCTACCAAGCAACAAATACAGGTTGTAAATCTTATTTATTTACGCCTCCCTACTGTCCTTCCCCCTCCGTGGGATAACCTGCCTCGGTCCACGCGCGCCAGCCGCCGTCCATTGAGATCACGCTCGTGTAACCCATCTTCTGCAGATTGTCGGCTACGAGCGCGGAGCGAAATCCGCCCCCGCAGTAAAGCACAATCGGCCGAGACTTGTCCGGAATGGCCTTTTCAATATCACGCTCGATGACGCCCTTGCTCAGGTGGAGTGCGCCGGGCAGGCGCCCGCGGGCCCATTCGCTTTCTTCGCGCACGTCGACCAGATAGAACTTGTCCCCCGCGTCGAGCCGTCGCTTCACTTCTGCGATGTCGGTTTCCC
>QHZK01000127.1 GCA_003224635.1 Acidobacteriota bacterium
GACCCGGCTCAAGCGTGCCGGCATGCACTGGAGTCTGCGCGGCGCCAATGCCATCATTGCCCTGCGCTGCTGTCGCCTGAGTGCTCGCTTCGAAGACTTTTGGGAACGCCGCGCGCAGAAGAGGGCCGCGTGACTCTTACCACTTTAATGTCGTGCGCCCACAAATCCGGGCGGTGGCTGAAATTGGTGATACCAGCCGCTCCGCACACAGCGGGAGGCCTTCCCCAAGATTCAGCGTCGTTGCATTCAGTGGCGCTATGAAGTTGAATCGTCCGATAATGCCTCTGAGGGCCGGGGTGCGTCCAACCGAGGCTCGAACACAAGCATCAGGCGCGTGGAGGACCGCAGGGGTAGGGAACGGTTCACCAGGTTGGAGGTTCGAGACGCGCGCAGAGCGTTCCTGGTCCCCACAAGAGTCCTCACGGCGGCGCCTGACCCGGGGACAGGGTATTTGTAAGTTACTGCGGTTGAAGTGCGGAGGGATGGGTGAGTGGTTGAAACCGGCGGTCTTGAAAACCGTTAGCCTCGAAAGGGGCTCGGGGGTTCGAATCCCTCTCCCTCCGTCGAAATATCTATATCACACACACTTGAGTTTTTCACTAGGGAGGTACGGCCTGAAATAGAGAGTGAACCCGAGGGGCGCGCACGTGAGGTACGCGCCCCTTCTTGCCTGACAGAGTCGCCTCGTGAGTGCCACCGAAAGCTGTTGTTGTTCCTTTTTGTTCCCATGATTCGAGGTCGGGTTTCTGCTAATTGGATGAAAAGATGGTGCCGCGGGACGGAGTTGAACCGCCGACGCCAGCCTTTTCAGGGCTGCGCTCTACCACCTGAGCTACCGCGGCATCGAGGAATAATTTTGGAGTGGATTTGCTCCGATGTCAAGAAAAGGGGAGCTGCGGGAGCTGCGGGAGCTGCGGTTGACCCACTACCGGAGTTGCTGCAGAGAGGAAGCGCTGCGATACCAGCCAGCGAGTAACTGGGAGCAAGCCGGCGTGCGTAACCGACCAGGAGCTCTGTTCCAACCGCCGAAGGCGGCTCATTTCATGAAATTGCCCCAACAGCCGCTGTTGGATATACCCGTACTTCGCCACTGCTTGACACCTGCGCCTCAGCGATTAACACGCCGTCCCGCAGGGCGACCCGACGCCCGGAGAGCGCCGGCACACGCTCGCCTGGGATGACGATGCCCACCAGGTTCAACGGGTCGGCCGCCGACAAGGTCACCGCCACCCTGGCAGGCCCCGCATTCCGCATGGCGCGCAGAGATTCTACGGCCACGGGCAGCGCGAACTGTTCGCCCAGGAATCCGTCCACAAAGCGCCCGCCGCGCGCTTCGCCGCGGTCTTCCAGGCGCCGAAACCCGAGCAGCAGCTCTCGCCACTTGACTTCAAAATTCTCGCGCGCCAGGAGCTCGCGGAAGACGACGCCGTAGCGCCCCAGCAATATTTTGCAAATGGCCTCCGCCGCCCGAGTGCGATCTACAGGTTGCCCCGAAAACAGCAGCGACCATCGGCCCGTGCTGTGCCGAGGCCTCGAAGTCCTTCCCCGCCCCTGTCCGGCACGCCGCTTGGGATCGATCAGGGCGCGGAGGTTGTCAAACCCGTCGGCGGTGACCCATCCTGCCGCGACCAGCTCCCAAAGTCCGGTTTCCACTTCCGACTTCAGTTTGCCCGTGCCGCGCACGATGTCCGCAAAGAATGACGCGCCGCGCTGCCGCAGGAATTCCAGCACCTGCCGGCCCGCGTGGCTCAGGCCTGCGGCTGCTCGGCTCGAGTCGCCGTGCCGCGGCATCATCCAGTCGGCGTCATCACGCACGAAAAAAGTGATGGGAGCGACGCTCGAAGGCGCCACGCGACGGGAGGCAGGTTTGTCTTCTCCCTCCCCGTCCCCCTGGTCCCCCTGGCCCCCCTGGTCCAAGGTGGCGGGGTGTGGCGAAATCCTTCCCCAGCCGATCGAGCCCGTTAGGCAGAGCCGGTCCAGAGCCTCGGGGTCGTAATCGGCGACTCGACGCGCCAGAATCTGCGTCTCCCAGGAACTGGCAGGGATTTCGAACCCCTGCAACTGCCGGATGACTTCGAGCAGCCCGCGCTCGCCCCGCGCCTGCGTGCCCGGCGTGAGGCGCTGCCAGTCGAGCAGCCAGCGCATGAACTGCGACGGCGTCACGGGCGCAATCTGCGCGCGCAGCGCCCCGAGGGTCATCCGGTGGATGCGGGCGAGCTGCCGCCGGTCGCACCACTCGGTCGAGCCGACTTGCGTGAACTGGCCGCGCAAGACCGCGCCGCTCGCCTCAAGTCGGAGCAAGGCTCGGTCAACTTCACTCGCGGGCAACCGAAGGACCTCGGCCAGCGAATTCGCAGTCACCGGGCCCGCGTGCCCCATCCAGCCTCGGACCATTTCCCAGATAGCTTCCTCGCGCGCGGGCGCGGAGCCGTCGAGCCGCGCAACGTCATTTTCAACTTGCGAGGTTGGGCAAACCGCGAGGAACGTCCCCAACTTCTCCGCCCCAACCCAGAACGCTGCGCCGTCTTGAAGGGCTCGGGCGGCGCGCCTCTCTGAGGCGAGCCGCCGGAAGTAACCGCCCCAGCGCGCGCTCACGGTTTCTCCGCCCGGCGTCACAAAACTTTCCGGCAAGGCCACGAGTGTAACCAGCGTATCCGCCAGCTCGTCCGCGTCGCGGACGTCCGGCCAGGCTTCTTCGCGCGTTTGTGCGATGGCCGCGGGATCAAGCCGGCCGATTTCTTCCAGCACCGCTTCGGGCAATGACCGGCGCATCTCTACCGCGCGCGCCCGCCGCTCTTCCAGCGGTGCATCATCCAGGTAGGCGTAAGGGTTGGAGTTGAGAATTTCGTGCGAGAACACGGAGGGCGCGGGAGTATCCGCGACGCGGCACTCGATGCTCCCGTCGGCGATCCCTGCCAGCACGCGCTTCAGGCCGTCCAAGTCCATTGCCTCAGTCAGCGCGTCCTTCATCACTTCGCGCACCAGCGGATGATCGGGGATGTGAATGTCACCCACGATGTTCTCCTGGCAGGCGGCGGCCTGCGGGAACACCGCGGCCAATAGGTCGTCCGCCTGCATCCGTTGGAGGTAGAGCGGCACTTTCTGGCCATTCCTGAAGCGCAGCAGAGCGAGGGCCCGGCTTGCGTCCCAGCGCCAGCGATTGTTGAAGATGGGCGAGGCCAGGACCGCCTGCTCCAGCACCGCACCCACCGAGTTTACGTCAAGAAAACGGAAGACGTCCGCCAGAGGGAAACTGTGCTGCTCGCCCAGCGAGATGTTCAGGCCGTCCTCGGTGGCCGCCGCTTGCAGCTCAAAATTGAAGGAGCGGCAGAAACGCTTGCGCAGAGCCAGCCCCCAGGCCTTGTTAATCCGGCCGCCGAAAGGCGCGTGAATGATGAGCTGCATGCCTCCGGCTTCATCGAAGAAGCGCTCGGCGACGACGGTCTTCTGCGTTGGGACGGCGCCCAAGAGCGCCCGGCCGGCTACGATGTACCCCATCAACTGCTCGGCGGCCGAATCATCGAGGCCGCATTCCTGCTTCAGCCACGAAACGGCGGAGGCGAGTGGTGCGAGTTTGGGATTTTGAATCTGCGATTCTGGATCATCACTGCGATCATCACTGCGCACGGGGGCTTCGGCCAGGGCAGGGGACTCGCCGAAGAGTACACCGTCAGCTTTGGGGACCAAGGAGCTGATGGTTTCTCTGAGCTCCGATACCTCAGCGGACAGCTCGGCCGTGCGCGCGGGCGCTTCGCCGCGCCAGAAGGGGACGCTGGGCGCAGCCCCGTGCGCGTCTTCCACCAGCAGGCGACCGCTCGTCGATTCAACCCGGCGGATGCGCCAGGAGGTGTTGCCGAGCAGCATCACGTCGCCGCGCAGGCTCTCCACGGCAAAATCCTCGTCCACCGTGCCTACCGTGGTCCCTTCCGGCATGGCGACGACCGAGTAAAGGGCGTTGTCCGGAATCGCTCCGCCGCTGGTGATGGCCGCGAGGCGGCTGCCGCGCCGCCCGCGTACTCGCTGGTTCACGCGGTCGCGATAGAGGTACGCGCCGTAGCGGCCGCGGCGCGCGGCGATGCCTTCGGAGAGCATTTCGAGAACCGCGTCGAAATCGGCGCGCGAAAGCTCGCGATACGGATAAGCGCGGCGCACCAGCCGGAACAGGTCTTCTTCTTTCCAGTCCTCGCAGGCGCACATGGCGACCACCTGCTGCGCCAGCACGTCGAGCGGCGCCTCGGGGACCTGAAGCTGGTCCAGGCGGCCGTGGCGGATGGCGCGCACGAGCGCGGCGCACTCGGCCAGCTCATCGCGTGTCATGGCGAAGATGCGGCCTTTGGGAACGGCGCCGCGCCAGTGCCCGGCGCGCCCGATGCGCTGCAGCGCCCCAGCGATGGAGCGGGTCGATCCGATCTGGCACACTAGGTCCACCGCGCCAATGTCAATCCCGAGCTCGAGGGAAGCCGTGGCCGCGAGCACGCGCGCCTCACCCGATTTCAGCTTCTTTTCCGCGGCCAGCCTGAGCTTGCGCGAAAGGCTGCCGTGATGCGCGGCCACCGCTTCCTCGCCCAGTCGCTCCGCCAGGTGATGGGACACGCGCTCCACGAGCCGCCGCGTATTCACAAAGACCAATGTGGACCGGTGCTGCCGGACGAGCTCGGCAAGGCGGTCGTAGACCTCGTCCCACATTTCGTTGGTGGCCACGGGACCCAGCTCGCTCGCCGGGACTTCCACCGCGATGTCGAGCTCGCGCCGGTGACCGACGTCGACGACGGCGGGTAGGGGGCGGGCCGCGCCCGCAAGAAAACTCGCCACCAGCTCGATGGGTTTCTGTGTGGCGGATAGCCCGATGCGAACGGGGGCGCGCCGCTCGGGGTGCGAGGCCGCGACCAGCGCGTCCAGTCTCTCGAGCGACAACGCCAGGTGGGCCCCGCGCTTGTCATCCGCAACGGCGTGGATTTCGTCCACGATGACGGTTTCGACATCCTTCAGGATGGCGCGGCTCTTCTCCGCCGTCAGCAGGATGTAGAGCGACTCCGGCGTGGTCACCAGGATGTGCGGGGGCCGCTTCAACATGGCGCGGCGCTCCGGCTGAAGCGTGTCGCCGGTGCGCACGGCGGCGCGGATTTCCGGCATCAGCAGACCTTGCGCCCCCGTCAGCTCCATGATTTCGCGGAGCGGGTCCTCCAGGTTCTTCTGAATATCATTTCCCAGGGCCTTCAGCGGCGAAATGTAGAGCGCTTCGGTGCGGTCCCGAAGTTCCCCCGCCAACGCCTTGCGCACGAGGCGGTCAATGCAGGCGAGAAACGCGGCGAGGGTTTTTCCCGAGCCGGTCGGGGCGGAGATGAGCGTGTCTTCTGCTGCCAGGATGCGCGGCCAGCCCTGCTCCTGCGGCTCCGTGGGCGAACCCAGACGTCGGGTGAACCAGTGCTGGACGACAGGATGGGCCCAGGGAAGGGAAGTCGAGGACACGTCGGAGGTCATTCAGCTATTGTAGCAGGTTGCTGAAAAGGCTTCTCGCGAGGTAAAAATACGGAGATTCTTCGCTTCGCTCAGAATGACAAGCGAAGGGCTCAGAATGACAAACGAAGAGCCTGCCCTGAGCGAAGCGAAGGGCTCGGAATAAAAGCGTTCCGGAGCGTTTTTCATCCCTATCAGGCGACAGCGAGCGTGCGCATGCCTTTACGCTTCGCGGCAGCCCATCGCTTGCGGGCGGCCAGAGAGAGCCTTCTCCTTCCCTTTGCTGAAAGGCGCCTCACCCGCTTCTTAGTCCTCGCCGTGTTTCTTTGGTTTGAAGACAGCGTTGAAGCTCGATTCCCTTCTATCGATCCCTTGGCGCGAACGATGCTGTCGATGGCGGGGCGTAACAGGTCGCGCACAGCCGCGACGGCCCTTCCATTGTCGTAGCCGCCGACAACCGAGGACAGCAACTCCTGCGCTTTGCTCAATCTTTTGATGGCCTTCTTCGCTCTCATAGTCCCTGATGCTCCGTTGTGTGTGACGTGCGGCCGCCTGTTCGGATGGAGACAATCGGCCGGTCACTGAGAGTATCACAACTGCGGCAGATGTTGTGCGGCCGGAGGGGTACGAGGTCATGGGCCAATGAAACGCACCACGCCCATATTGGCATCGAGATACTTGAGAATGCCCTGCGTGAAAAAGATCAGCCCGACAGCCACGCGGATGAGTACAATGCTCGCAGGACCTGCTGGAGCGGGCGCGCCAAGGGCCGTTGGGAGAAGAGGATTGTCAGAGACTTCAAGCCACGATCCAGGCTCTGAGCTATCTCTCCCAAAAACCGAAGTTTATTCAGTAGGCTTGAGTTAGCTGGCGGGGACGACGGGACTCGAACCCGCGACCTCATGCGTGACAGGCATGTCAAACAAATCTATCTTGTTGGTTCTAGGCTCTCTTGTTTGCTGCAAGTGGCTCATGTTGGCCCCTGTTTTCCGCAGTTGGCCCCACTTTGGCCCCAGTAAAGACCGCATGCGTTTCTCATGCGTGATATGGAAAGGAAACAGCGATGTCTGGAAACGATAACAACAAATCGACCGACAACGTAGAGGCCGAAAATCTTGCGAAGAACTGGTCGACTCTCTCCAGGTTCGAGCAAGGCCAGCGCATAAAGGAGTTGGTTGCCAGCGGGCGTTCCATGCGACAACTGGCGAAAATTATTGGCCGCAGTGAAGCGACCGTTCGAAAGCGGGTAGATCTCGCCAACCTCTCGCCCGCCGAGCGAGAGGCCGTGGAGTCCGGTAAGGCGAGCGTCAAGGGAACTTTGAAGAAAGTTCGCCGGAAAAGGGCTGCCAGCGCGCCCAAGGTCCCTACTGACCCGGAGGAGAGAAAGAAGTTCGTCGAGGCAAAGGCCCAGTTAACCTTATCGTGGATCGCTAAGGAGACAGCGATGGACGAGCAGGCCATCGCGAAGTTGCCGGCGTCAGAACAGCGGTCTGCCAGGGAAGGAATCCTACGACATCGGATCGAGGTTCTGGAGAAGACAAGGGAGCAGCCATTCTTCGAGCGGGCAGCCTTCGGCAAACCGCTTCAAAATTCGCGGGTTCCTCTTTCACGCGCCGATCCGCACAAGGTCATCAAGCGGTGCAAGCCCAAGGGCGGGATGGGCAATACCGCTCCTGACCATACGAACTTCTTCATGAAGTGGTTCGAGAATTGGGCCTCGGGGCTAATCCCTCAGTGGACTCTGAGGTATGCCGTGCTCAATCGGGCGATCCAGTTGCTCGAAGAGGAAATCCGAAATCCTAGTCATGGATAGGGGCCAGGGAAGACTCTAAGGCGGAAGTTCCGGTTTGCTGATTGATTTGCCGGAGGCGTTGGTGTCGGATCTTGACAGCAACCTTGCGACCCAGACGGATGTCGCGGGCGCGAGATACCTGGCTCATCCCGCCAGCGCCAAGAGGCAACGGCGATCTCGTGCCGGCCGAATCTTGTCGGTATCCTTCACTGGAGTAGGGGGATCATTGACGGACCCGCTGCCCGGCAACCGCCGCCTCATTTTTCCATTGTTGCGTTCAGCACCACGGTAAGCGGCTGCACGTGTTCGGGCTTCACGTAGCGGTTCACTAGGAACCGCTTGCCGTCCCGAGCCACGTCATAAGTGAACAGGTCACTCGATCCAATCGACGTCCGCCCATGCATTTGGAAAAGCACAGACTGAGCGCCGCTGGAGAATGTTTCCTTCGTACTGACCTCGACTGCAGTGAGGGCGCCCTTGGGAGAGATGTAAAAGATCTCGTTCCCGTCGCCCCGCCAGCGAGGTTCCGTGCCACCCCCGTGGGATACTTGCCACTTGCCTGCGGGAGTCGGGAAGGTTGTCACGTAGATTTCCCAGTCGCCCGTTTCATTCGAGGCGTACGCAACCCACTTCCCATCGGGGGAGATCTGCCCATTCGTATCGCTGGTCTTGCCCGCCAGAAACGGCGCTCTTTTCCCGCTGTTCACGTCGACCAGGACGAGGTCGGAACCCCCGGCCCTAGGCTGAAGCATGCAGAGAATCTGCTTGTCGTCGGGCGACCAGGAATTGGGGAATATGTCGTCCTGGACGGGGGCGCTGAAGATCGGCTTCTCAGGCTCAAGACCTGACCCGTCCTTTACGAAAAGCTGGGTCCCATTGGCGGCTAATCGGCGATAGGCCAGCACGCTGCCTTCGCGCGACCATACGCCTGTAGACTCTAGTCCCGGATCAAACGTGAACCGAGAGCTGGTGTTGCGGTTCAGGTCATCGATCCAGAGGTCGACCTTGTTGGCTTTCAAGTCTGCGATGTGTACGACGGCTCGGTCCCCGCCCGCCGAGATGGAAGGACTCGCGAGCACCCTAGGCTGACCAACCTGCCCCAGTTCCTTGCCCGCCCGGTCGTACCACGTGAGCACCGATAGCATGGCCGCCGTGCTCGTGTTGTAGACCACGGTGCCATTCTCGCTCACTGTGAATCCGGCCCAGTAGACGAGGGGTTGGTGGGCGACTCCCTCGGCAAGGACGCGCGGCTCGCCAGAAACCTTTGCGTGCGAGGCGTCTACTGAAACCGCGATTAACTCTCGATTCTCGCCAACGTAGAACAACTGTCCGTTGGCATATCCTGGATTAGAGCGCGCCAGGACGAGCAACTTCTTCTCTCGGGCCGCAAGAGAACTGAGGTAGATTCCGCTGAGGTGGTCTTCCCTGTCGCGTTCGAAATTTCCTGCCCAAAACACGAAACGGTCACCGTCTGGAAAGAAGAAGGGCCAGCGATGCGAGGTTTCGTGGCCCATAAAAAGCATGGCCGTCAGCGGCGCCGGGTTCGTGCCGTCGGCGTTTACTCGCCACAGTGGGCCTACAGCCTCGGGCGCGTAGATGATGACTCCGCGTTTTCCCCAAGCTCCGCCTCGCCCGGAGGTGGCTTCCGCAATCGTTCGCGGAGCCCCTCCGGCGACCGCGACTTTCTTCAGCTTGCCGCCAGAGAAGAACGCTACGTAGGCATCGTCAGGTGACCAGAACGGATACGACGCGCCTTCGGTACCCGAAAGCATCGACGCATCGGCCGAACCGATGCGTCGGATGTACAACAGATTTTCGTCGGAGGCATCATCACGAGCGACGAAGGCGAGCATCCCACCGTCAGCCGAGAGCGCCAAGTTGCTCACTTCGGATTGAACCGGTATGGCGAACTGCATTCGCTCGGCTTGGGGCGATTTCCTTAGGAGCAGAAGCAGCGCCAGAGTTATAGCAGCGGCCGTGGCGACCGCAGCCCAGGCCGGCCAGAGACGCCGGTGCGATACGCTGGAGACGGGCCAGGCAGCGCCGCTTTCGGAACCGGATAGCGCGTCCAGCGCAAAGGCCAAGTCGCGCGCTGAGTGAAATCTCTGTTTCGGCTCCTTCTCCAAACAATGCTCCACCACTCTTGCAAGACCGGGCGAAATGTGCCGCTCCGTCACCTCCAGGGCCGGCGGGTCCTCTTTCAGAACGGCGTTCATCGTTTCCACGCTCGATGCACGCTCAAACGCTCGCCGTCCCGCAAGCACGTCGTAGAGGATCGCCCCTAAGCTGAAGATGTCTGACCGCGCATCCGCCGGCCGTGCGCGCACCTGCTCAGGCGACATGTAGCCCACCGTCCCCATCACCACACCTGGTGCGGTCCGGGCCTCGTCGAGGATCGCGGTCGCTGCAGCCCTTGCTTCCTCGCCAGCGCCCATCGCCCGTGAAGACACGGCCGCTGCCATCAGTTTCGCTAAGCCGAAGTCAAGGATTTTCGCTCGGCCGTCTTTGGTGATGAAAATGTTTTCGGGCTTCAGATCCCGATGGACGATCCCTTTCTCGTGCGCCGCGGCCAGCCCCCGAGCGAGCTGGATGCCGTAGTCGATCGCCTTTTTGGGTGTGAGCGTTGCGGCGGACCCCCTTGCCGCGGGTGTCCTCGCCCGCGCCGCTTCTCCCGCCCTGGCTTGTGACTCGGCCACGGCCCCTTGCGGCGCGGGTGTGGTCACTTGCACCGGCGTCATCGCCGCGCGAGGGGTTTTCGCTGCGGACGAACGCGACCGCCCCAACCTCAGTTTCTCCCGCAGCGTCTCCCCTTCAAGCAGCTCCTGGACGACGTAGGGCGCACCACCGTGCGTCCCGAAATCGTGAATGGTAACGATATTGGGATGGTTGAGCTGGCTTGCGGCTCGCGCTTCCTGCTCGAAGCGTCGCAGCCGGTCGGGATCCTTGGAGAAGATTCTGGCAGCACTTTGATGGCGACCTCGCGACCCAGCCGGGTGTCGCGCGCGCGGTACACCTCGCTCATCCCGCCCGCGCCCAGCGGTGCCAGGATTTCATAGGGCCCGAGTTTTGTGCCTGCCGCCAGCGTCATCGGATTCCCTCGGCCACGTACAACTCATGGACTAAGCGATGATATTGGTAGGCGATATTCCTCCCGTCCGGTGTCAGGTCCGCGAAGGCCGAGTGGAAAGGCATCAGCCCAATCGGATCAGCGGGCTGGATCTGTTTCCACAGGCTTCGCTCCCCGTTCCCAAGATCCACAGTGAAGATCCGCGGGCGCAGCTCGGCAGGGTGATAAACGAAGATTCGCTTTCCATCGCTCGCCCAGCCCACCAACAAGTCGCCGGCCTCGGTGCCAGGAATCGAAGTTGTGGTGCCACCGGCCACCGGCATCCGTACGAGGGAACTATCGGGCGCCGCCACGATCAGCGACCTATCGTCCATGGCGATCGACCGGGAGAATGTCCTGTATCCCTCGGGGCTGATCGGATGCGGATCGCCCCCTGCCACCTCTTGGACGTATACGCGATTACCGCTGCCGGCCTCACTCCCGGTGAATATCAGCCGCTTTCCGTCATGCGACCATGTAGCGCCAAGTTGGTATGCCACGAGGTCGCCACGCGGGAGCAGCTTCGGCTGACCAGCGCCGACCGGCAACATAACCAGTTGCGGAAGCGCCGTGAATTTCACGGTCAACACCCAACGCGCATCAGGCGACAGTGCGAGAACCAGTCCTTCTCCCAGGCGCACGACGGGCGAACCGTCTGTTTTTCGAATGCAGGCGGCATAGTACAATCCGTTCGGTTCCGACCAGTTTTCGAACGCAATCAGCTTGCCGTCATCAGAGATGTGCTCAGCCCCCGAGCCGTCGAGCCAGGAAAGGTCGCGTTCGCGTTTCTCACCCTCGAGCAGCGCACTGATGCCATAACGGCTCGTGCCGCGGGAAATAAGTGCGCGACCGTCGCGCGCCATGTCCAGGACCGTCATTCCCCCCGGAATCGCCAGGAGCCGGCGTTCCTTACCGTCCAACGTAACCGCGTGCAACCCGAGCCCGAAGCCGGATTTCGTCGCGGTGAACCAGACTTCCTTCCCGTCAGGGGACCAGGCCAGCCCAGCTTCGGCCTCCCAGTCGTGTGACAGCACGGTTCTCTTGCCGTTGCGATCCACCACGGCGACGTCTCCGCGGTCATCTACGATAACGCTGTGGTCGAGAAATGCGGCGCGGTTTCCGTCCGGCGAGATGCGCATATAGCTGATCCAGCCGGGCGTTTCGTAGAGCACGTGCCCGACCGGGTATTCGAGAAGGTTCTTGCCCCTTTCCGCGCGAACAACAGCCAGGGTTTCCCCATCGGGGGCGAAATCCGCCTCTCGGACCTTCTCGAGCAACTCACGAGGACTACCGCCACTCGGCGGGAGCAGAGCCAACGTGCCGACGTACGAGGTGTGGTAGAGATACTGCGCATGGGCCAGTATCGCGAGATCGCCCTTTCGTGAGACGGCGAGCAGCGGATCTCCTGAAGCGCCGAGCGACCGCGCCCCCGGATCATCGCGGCCAGCCACATAGACGTCGATGGGGTTGCCGTCCCAAGCAGCGGCGTAATAGATGGAATTCCCGTCCGGCGAGAAGCGCGCGTTGAATACCGCGCCGCGTCGGAA
>QHZK01000526.1 GCA_003224635.1 Acidobacteriota bacterium
AGCTGGCCGTGAAGGTCGGGTTGGCGGCTCCATAAGCGCGTGAGGCGTTGTTCGCGGTCACCGTCACCACTGCCGCGTTCACCGTCAGCGTCCCGTTGACAAACGCGAAGGTGTAGTTGGTGGCGGACAGCGTCCCCTGGGCGGCGCTGATCGTGTAGGCGCTCGCCGGACTGCTGGCCGTCGCCGTGGTAGTGAGGCTGGGACTGCCGCTCAGGACCGCCGCCGTATCCCCGTTGACAAAGCCCGAGTAGCTGGCCGTGAAGGTCGGGTTGGCGGCTCCATAAGCGCGTGAGGCGTTGTTCGCGGTCACCGTCACCACTGCCGCGTTGATCGTCAACGTTCCGGCCACGTAGGTGACCGCGTAGTTCGTCGAACTCTGGCCCGAGCAGTTGATCGGGTAGTTGCCTGCGGGGCTGGACGATGTTGCCGCCGTGGTGCAGCTCAGCGTCCCGGTCAACGCGCCGGGGCCTTGACCGTTTACGAAGCCGCTGTACGTGGCATCCAACGTCGGATTGGCGGTCCCGTAGGTGCGCGACTTGTTGTTCGCTGTAATGGTTAGCGGCGCAGGCGTGACCGTCAAGGTTGTGCTCGAGTCGGTTGAGCCGACGTAGATCGAATCGCCGCTATAAGTGTACGCGATGGTGTAAGGAGAGCCTGACACGGGGAACGTTCCCGTGCCTGTAAATGTGATGCTGAACGCCCCGCCGGCGCCGACCGTGTCCGTGCCGGAAACGCCGTTGATCGTCGCCATGACGCTCCCGGTGGGCGTTCCAAGAATCGGCGGGTACGAAAGCGTGCCGGACAAGGTCACCGTGTTCGTGCCGTAAACAATCGACTGGCTCGTAGCTGTAAAGCCCGCCGTAACGATGAGCGTCGTGGTTTGGGAGCCAATACTTGTCAGGTGGCCGTTGTTACTGGCGAAGAAGTTGGCCGTGATGATTAAAGACCCGAGGCTCGTGGGGGTGAAGGTCACCGAGCAGCCGGTCTGATTTCCAACCCCTGTTCTGGCAAGAGTGCAGGAGGTAGGGTTGAAGGTCCCCGACGGGCTCGACCACTGGACAACTCCGTTGTCGATCGATCCAGTACTACTGGTTACCGTCCCGGTGCAGGTTGCGGGCGAGCCATAATGAATAGGATTGGGGCTGCAGCTCACACTCGTGGTGGTGGTGTTGGTGTCGTGGAACGTTGTCTGCGCCTGCGAGACGGAGCCCGCGGCGGTCAAATAAAACAGGATGCTGCTGTCGTTGATGTCCGGCGAGAACTGGTTGTTAAAGATGTTGCCGTTCGCGTCGGCGACTGCGATCACCGAGGGATGCGAATCGTAATAGGGCGATTCGAGGAAACTCAGACTTACGGTCTCGCCGGGTTGCCAACCCGAGCCGGTGATGGTGACAACCGAGCCGGGAGTGTAGTCGGCCTGGTCGGTCTTGACGGTGGCGAAGCCGTAGAGTTCGCCGCTTGCGAGCGTCGTACCTGAAGCGTTCTTGCCTCCCGCGACCAGGAGCAAGCCGTCGTGGCTGACGGCGCCGCCCGTCGCACTGGCGCGGGCCGAAGCCATCAGGCCCGTTGCGCTGATGCCGCCCGTCCAAGGCGTGTACAACTCGGCCGAAGCCAAGGGCACACCGGCGGAAGCGCCGCCAACGATCAGCACGTTATTATTATGACGAAGCAAAAAAGCCTGATGACCCTGCCGGGACGTGGCCAGCCGGCTTGCGGCAAGCGTGAAGGTCCCCGCTGCCGGATCATAGACCTCGGCCGAAGCGAGATCGGCCGAGCCGTTGTTGCCGCCCGCGACAAATACCTTGCCATCCAGTTGCGTCGTCGCGGAAGGCCCCTGCCGGGGAGTGGAGAGTGTGGGCCCGACCGCTACTGATTCAGTCGTTGGGTCGTAGATATCGGACGTCGCCAGGACCGCGGTCGGAGCGGTTTGCTGCTTGCCGTTGTTACCACCTACAAGGAGGACGCGGCCGTCCTGGAGGACGGCCGCCGCGTGCGACTCCCTCGGGGAAGAAAGCGTCCCCGTGGTGAAAGCGAACGCGCCGCTCGTGGGGTCGTAGATCTCAAGACTACTCTGCGCCACACCGCTGCTGTCACCGCCGGCAATGAGCACCGCGCCGTTTTGAAGGAGCGAGGCCGTGTGGCCTGACCGCGCCATCAGCAAAGAACCCGTAACCGTCCAAGTGTTGGCCGCAGGGTCGTAGATTTCCGCGCTGGCGACAGGCGTCCCGCCGCCACCGATTCCGCCCGCCACGAGCACGCGCCCGTCTTGAAGCACGGTTGCCGTGTGCTTGCTGCGGGCGAAGTTCATGGAGGCGGGAGGAACGCAGAGAGGAGCGGCGCAGAAATTGCCGGTAGTGTCGAAGATCTCGACGCTGGCCAGCGCGCCACTCGCGCTGACTCCGCCGGTGATCAGCGTGCGTCCGTCTTGAAGCAAAACGGACGCGGCGCCGGCGCGGGCCACTGCCATGTTCCCTGCTGACGCCCAACTACCGCTTGGAACTTGCGGCGCGGAGCCTCGGATCAAGAGTAGTCCGCAGAGCAGTGAGGCGGTTGCTAGAAATCCTACAACATACTTGGTGACTCGTCGCATGTGAATATCCCCCCGATGTGGAGCCCGTGCGTGCCTTCACGCCGACCTGAAAACTTCAGCTGCGACGTCGCTATACCCTTGGAATCGGGCCGAGTCGCATCCCGCTGCTTGGCGAAACCGGTCAATCCGCTGAAGCCTTCGTGAAATTGCTGTTGTCTGACCCGCGCTGCGCAGTTCCTTCGGCACTGACCTCGATGAGGTCGGCTTCGGAATACACTGATACG
>QHZK01000527.1 GCA_003224635.1 Acidobacteriota bacterium
TGAGTCGATCAATCGTTAAGTGTAAGGCTAAAGTGTAAAGGATGAAGGCTCGAAGACCCAATGCAACTGTTGGCTGAGGAGTGGTCCTGCCTGACCGAGAATGATATGGCTGCAGGCTGTGGCTGATCACCTCGCGGCGGAGGGCCACCGTATCGACAAAGTACTCTCTACCGTCGAGCGCGGCGTGGACATCGTCGCTGTACACCCGGCGACCGGGCGGCGGCTGCTGGTCGAGGCGAAGGGCGGCACGAGTTCCAAGGCTGCCTCCGCACGCTTTGGGAAACCCTTCGATTCGAAGCAAGCCAAGAGCCACGTCTCCGTTGCCTTCTACTACGCCGCGAAGCTTCTACAGCAGCACTCGCCGGAGGGCGCACAGGTGGCGCTGGCCCTCCCCGATGACGCGAATCACCGGGCGCTCGTGGAAGACATAAGCTCTGCGCTTCGCGTGCTACGCATATCTGTGTTCTTCGTGGATGCGGCTCGTCGCGTCACAGCACTTCCATTCGCTGCGGGATGAGTCCCCCGCCCAACCAGTCGCTCCAAGGTGTCGCGGCGCAAGCGCCCCCCTCCCGCTTAATAATTCCTTTCCATTGATTTTTTGCGTGGAAATAGTCTATACTCGATTAGGTCGAAGCTCATCGGTGGGCGAAAGCCCACTTTTTTGTTGGAGGCGACCGGACTGATGATGGAGGGATTGATGATTGATGATCGGCGGTCTGTCATCGCCCGTCGCAACTCGTCAATCCTCAATGACGCACGCTGGTTGAGCTGGAGATGGTGGTTGACCTGGACCCTATGTTTGTTGACCTGGAGAAGATTCGAGCCATCGCGGAGCGGGTCGCAAAGTCCGAAGGAATCGAATGGGTCGACGTGGAGCTGAAGGGTGGCCGCTCGAACCCCCTTCTGAGGATCTACGTTGACAAGCCGGATGGGGTGTCGCACGCGGACTGTCAGAACGTCAGCGAGCAGGTAAGCGTCATCCTGGACGTGGAGGACCCCTTTCCGGGGCCGTATGTCTTGGAAGTGTCCTCGCCCGGCCTGGACAGGAAGCTCGAGAAGCCCAGCGACTTCGAGCACTTCGCCGGGCGTCGCGCCCGCGTGGTGTTGCGCGAGCCCCTGGGCGAGCAAAAGGTCTTCGAGGGACGGCTGGCGGGATTTGAGGCGGGGCGCGTCCGGCTGCAAATGGACGAAGGCGAGCTGAGGGAACTCGAGCTCTCGAACATCTCGAAGGCGAAGTTGATCGTGGAGCTGTAAAGGTTGCGATTTGTTCGAGTAGTTGCGTTCTGAGGTCTTATGACGACAAGCTTGTTGTACCAGGCGATCGATCAGTTGAGCCGCGAGAAGGGCATTGACCTCGAGATCGTCATTTCTGCGGTGGAAGATGCGTACCTCGTTGCGACGCGAAAATACTACAAGACCAACGAGGACCTCCAGTCGCATTTCAACAAAGAGACCGGCGTGGTGGAAGTGTTCGCGGTCAAGAAGGTGGTGGAGCAGGTGGCTGACCCCGACCGCGAAATGACGCTGGACCAGGCCCGCAAGCTTCAGCCGGAAGCCGCGCTCGAGAGCGAAATCAGGATTCCAAAGGCGACGGACATGCTCGGCAGGATTGCGGCTCAAACCGCGAAGCAGGTCATCTTCCAGAAGGTGCGCGAAGCCGAGCGCGACACCGTCTACGCCGAATACTCGAACCGGGTGGGCGAGCTGGTCAATTGCACGGTCAAACGCCTGGAAGGCCCCGAGGTCATCGTTGATCTGGGGCGCGCCGAAGCGCGCATGCCGCGCCGCGAGCAATTGCGCCTGGAAACCTACCAGATCGGCGATCGCTTGCGCGCCGTGATCAAGGAGGTTGACCGCGCCGCGCGCGGGCCCCAAGTGGTGGTCTCGCGCGCTGATGGCATGCTCGTGCAGCGGCTGTTTGAGATGGAAGTCCCGGAAATCTACGACGGAACGGTCGTCATCAAGACGATCGCGCGCGAGGCGGGCGAGCGCAGCAAGGTGGCCGTCTTCTCGAAGGACGCGGACGTCGACTGCGTGGGCGCGTGCGTCGGGATGAAGGGCATGCGCGTGCAGTCCATCATCCGGGAGCTGCGGGGGGAAAAGATCGACATCATCGAATACAACGAGGATGCCATCGCCTTTGCGGCCAACGCCCTCAGCCCTGCCAAGATCAACCACGTCTCGGTGGTGGATGCCGAGGAAAAACACCTGGAAGTCATCGTGGATGACACGCAGTTGTCCCTGGCGATCGGCAAGAAGGGACAGAACGTGCGCCTGGCGGCGAAGCTCCTGGGCTGGCATATTGACATCAAGAGCGAAGAGGAGAAGCGGCAAGAAATCGAATCCCAGATGGCCGCTATGGCGAGACGAGGCGCAGCCATTACCGAACTCCTGGGCCTGGGCGACAAGACGCTGGAGAAGTTACGGAATCATGGCATTGCAACCGTCGAACAGTTGGCCCAAATGACGCCTGACGAACTGACCCAGATCCAGGGCATCGGCGAAAAGACCGTGGAGAGGATCCGGGTGGTGGTCACCGACTATTTCGAGCGGGGCGAGGCGACAGCGGCCGAGGCTGGGGAGCCGGCCACTGAGACCGGCGACGCGGCGGATTCCGGCTGGCCTGCGGAAGTCGAGGAAGCTGGCAAAGAAGCATTAACCGAGGAGGCGGTTCCAGGGGCAGCAAGCCCTTCCTCGTCTGATGCTGATGTCGCAGGTTCGGAGGCGGTGGACGAGGGCGACCGA